>JAYWAI010000023.1:0-19949 GCA_043782545.1 Acidimicrobiia bacterium | reverse complement strand
TGGGCTCATCGAAAATCGGAAAGTCACGACGTACAACGAGAGCGTCAAGCCCAGTAGTTACCGCCATGAGTCGTACCCCTCAAGCTCCAGTTTTTCGGCCAGCTCCATGCCGCCCGAAGCCACAATGCGCCCGTCGATCAAGATGTGAATGTGATCTGGGCGGATCTCATCGAGCAGGCGTTGATAGTGGGTGATCAGCAGCACGCCCATGTTGGGCCGCTCGCTTTTTACCTCTCGAATACCCGACGCCACAATCCGCAGAGCGTCGATATCGAGCCCAGAATCGGTCTCATCCAGAATGGCGATTTCCGGTTCGAGCAGCGCCATCTGGAGTACTTCGTTGCGTTTCTTTTCGCCACCCGAAAAACCTTCATTCAGGTAACGCTCAGCAAAGGATGCATCCATGCCGAGGCGTTGCATCCACTGCATCATGGTGATGCGCAATTCAAGCACGCCTACGTCGGTGCCCTTGCGAGCATTCACGGCTTGACGCAGAAACTGGGTGACTGAAACGCCCGGAATTTCTTGCGGATATTGGAACGCCAAGAACACGCCGGCTTTGGCTCGCACGTCGATCGGCCACGCCGTGATGTCGTCGCCCTGGAGCCGAATCGACCCCGACGTGACGCTGTATTCGGGTGACCCCATGAGTGTGTTGGCCAGCGTCGATTTGCCCGAACCGTTGGGCCCCATGATGGCATGAACTTCGCCAGCGTTGATCGACAAGTTGATGCCGTTGAGAATGCTGGCCACACCATCGGCGCCAGCGGCAATGGTGTCGGCGGATTTGCTATCGGCACCTTCGGCCACACCAGCAACCAGGTCTTGGACTTCAAACAACGGAGCGTTCACTCCCCCAGTGTATTACCACTACCGCTGTAGTGGAAACCCCTATCGCCATTCTTCGGCGCGATACCTCGAAACGATCAGGTACTCGCCTTGGGCTGCAAAAACCCCGGAAGCATCGAGAGCACGGCAAGGCCGAACAAATCCTGGTCCACGCCGTCAGGATCCACGGCTCGACGGATCGCTAACCCTTCGCCGAGACCGGTGATAATCGCCGTAATCATTTGAATGGTCATTGGTGGTTTGACTTCGAGGCCAAGCCCGTCAACCAATCTTTGATACGCCACGGCGAGGCCCATTTCAAACTCGTCGTACAACGACTTCAACAGATCGCGGGCGTGCGTGTCGTGTGCTTGTCGCGCCCAAATCGCCATCTGCACGGCAAACCGACTCGATGTTGAAATTTCAAGCAAATTTTCCCGCGCCGCCTCCATGATCAATTGCCGCAAGCCAGCCGCATCAGTCACCGGCACCCTTAAACGCTCAAAGAGCGAATTCACTGGCCGAGAATGCTCGCTTCCCATCACGAAATCGAGAAGGTCTTGGACGAAGTTTTGCTGCTTGGGCCAGTGGTAATAAAACGCGCCGGGTGTCAACCCGGCACGGGCCGACACAACGGGAGCTTTAATGTGACTCATCACATTGCCAGCTGGTTGCTCTTCCAAAATCGCCATGCCCGCCTCGAGCAATTTGCGCCGAGTCTCTTCAGGATTCGGGCGGGGCGGGTCGATGTCGGTCATTGCGTACCTTCTGGTTGGCGGGCTCAATCACTTGCACTTCAACTCCGCCATACCCGCCAAAGAGACACCCTAGTGCGCACTGCTACGCCACCGCGGTTACCAACCGCGGTCAATCCACTCCTGCAGGTGACCGCTCTCGTTTCCAATGGTCGTATCGCTGCCATGGCCAGGCATCACCACCGTGTCACCCGCAAATGGCGAAAACAGAAGCGTGTCAATCGAATCGATAATTTGCGGGAAGCTGCTACCTTCAAATCGAGTGGCACCCGGGCCCCCCGGAAATAGCGTGTCACCGCTAAAGAGCAATGGCAGCCCTTCGAGTTTGAAACACATCGAGCCAGCCGTATGCCCCGGCGTGTGGATTGTGCGCATGCGGAGACGCCCGATATTGATCACCGAATCGTGCTCCAAGATGTAGTCGTAACTCGGCAGCATCGACGCGTCTTGAGCGGTGATCCCCACTTGATAGCCGGCGTCTCGAACCGCGGTCACCGCTTGAATGTGATCCCAGTGACCGTGCGTTTCCAGCACCGTGCGCACGTCGAGCGCCCTGCACAACTCGAGCAGCATTTCGTGCTCGTCGGCGGCATCGATCAACACCGCTTCGCCGGTTTGCGCGCATCGCACCACATGCACATTGTTGTCATAGGGCCCCACCACCACCCGGTGAATTTCCACCTGGCTATCGGAATGAAATTTCGTGGCCGCAATGTCGATCATGCCCGCAATCTACCTTCTTCGCGATTCCATTTAACGTGACATGTCGTGGCTCTGCTCATCGATAATCGTCGAGCCTCATCACGATCGTCGGTTGACCCTGGGATCGATCGCCAAAACTCGGTGTCTTCAATCGCCTCCCACTCGTCGATCGAAACGATCACCGCAGTTGGACGCCCGCTCTTGGTTGTCAACACATGCTCGTCAAAATTCTCAACTTCCGAAATGAGCGAACTCAACCACTGGCGTGCCTCAGCGAGCGTCACCGTCTTCATGTACACAATTCTGGCGTTTTCTGCATCCAACTATTCCCGCCAGTTTCAATTTACGAGCCACGCATCAGGCGAGAGGTGGGTTAGATCGAAATGACGTTGAAGCCCAGGGCAATGGCAGTAGGGATTTGGTTGGAGTCGAAGGTGAGATACGTAACCGGTTTGGGCAACCTCGACGCCGCGGCGAGATGGAGCGATTCTGAGATGCGCACGGGGTGCGCTGACGCAATGTTGACCGCGTCATCCAGGCATCGTTCATCGACGGGGACGACCACCATGCGTTGCCAATCATCGTAAATGGCCCGCCGCAATTCGCGCCTCCAAAACGCATCTTCTGTGACGCGATCAACCAACATCAGCGCTTCGGCCCGGGCCAGAGCGCTGGCACACCACACGGGATCTTCGGCGGTTGCGGCCAACGCAGTCGAGCGTTCGCGGGATTCGAGATGACGGGCCACGATGGCGCTGGCGTCCAAAAAAATTGTCATGAACCGCGCACTTCTCGTAAGAGCCGATCGATGCGCGAACCAGTCCAAACCGGCACGCTCTGGACGCCTTCTGGCACATCTCTGCGGCGCGGCAGCACCACCAAACCTTGCGCAGCCAGTTCCTCAAGTGAAGCCGAAGCAGAGGCAGAAACGAGCGGCCCGAGTTGCGCCACCGGGCGGCCATCGACCGCTATCACCAATCGTTCGCCAGACTCGGCCCGTCGTAGCGCCGCGGCTAATCCAGCCCGTAAATCACGCACGCTGAGTTGATCCACGTTCAAAGCGTACACGCGTGTACACACATCGAGTTTCGCCACTCGCAAAGCGCCACTACAGTCCCGCCCATGAACTTTGCCTTCAGTGATGAACAAGAAGAACTCCGCCGCACCGTTCGCTCATTCCTTGAGCAGAAGTCGCCGGAGACCGCCGTACGCGAGCAAATGGAAACCGAGCAAGGTTTCGACAATGCCGTGTGGAAGCAAATGGGCGAGCAAATGGGCCTCCAAGGCCTCATGATCCCCGAAGAATTCGGGGGCTCCGGTTACGGATACGTCGAATTCGGCGTAGTGCTCGAAGAGATGGGTCGCTCACTTTTGTGCGCCCCCTACTTCTCGACGGTGGCGCTGGCCGCCAACGCGCTGATGCACTCGGGCGACGCCGCGGCTAAGGCCGCGCACCTGCCGGGTATCGCAGCGGGCGAAACCATTGCCACCGTTGCCTTCACCGAAAAGAACGGCAAGTGGGACGAATCGGGCATCACCACGACCGCCACTAAGTCTGGCGATAGCTACGCCATCACCGGCGAGAAAATGTTCGTGCTCGACGGCCACGTGGCCAACTTAATCTTGGTCGCCGCCCGCCTCGATGGGGCCGTCACGCTCTTCGCCGTCGATGGTGCCGCCGCTGGCCTAACCCGCGAGTCACTTTCGACGATGGACCAAACCCGCAAGCAAGCTCGCCTCACTTTTGCCAACACGCCAGCAACGTTGGTCGGCGCTGAAGGCGGCGGCTGGGCCATCCTGTCAACAATGCTCGACCTGGCCGTAGTGGCCCTGGCCGCAGAGCAAGTTGGCGGTGCCCAAAAGGTGCTCGAAATGGCCGTTGAGTACGCCAAGGTCCGCGTGCAATTCGGGCGCCCGATTGGTTCATTCCAAGCCATCAAGCACAAGTGCGCCGACATGTTGCTCGAAGTCGAGTCATCGAAATCAGCCGCGTACTACGCCATGTGGTGCGCCTCAGAAATGAACGACGAGTTGCCATCAGTTGCCTCGCTCGCCAAGGCCTATTGCTCAGAGGCCTACTTTCACGCCACTGCCGAAAACATCCAAATTCACGGCGGCATCGGCTTCACCTGGGAACACCCGGCGCACCTGTACTTCAAGCGGGCCAAGAGCTCAGAGTTGCTCTTCGGCGATCCGACCTACCATCGCGAACTGCTCGCACAACGCATCGGCATCTAACCTGTCCCCTTTGTGGGAAACATACTGATTGCACTCTCGGCCGTCATCGTTTTTGCCATCGCGGCAATTACGGTCGGCCGAGAGTCGCGTCGCCTTGATCTCGTACAGCCAAACCCCACGATCGATCTCGATGAAACGGTCGAGTGGGTCGCCGACCACCTTCCTCCTGAGGCCCAAGCCCAGTTGAGTCACGAAGATGTCCGCACGATTATTAACTGGCAACTCGACCACTTTGCCCAACAAGGCGTAGCACCCGCCGAGCATCCAGCTGAGCTGAGCTTGGGCACTACAAGCCCGTTGGATAACGACCCCGCTGTTATTGGTGATGTCGATTCGTTGGCATTCGTACTCACCCGTGCCGAGCAAGGCGGCTACGACATCAGCGCCGACGACGCCAATGCCGTGCTCGAACTTCACTTGGCCTACTTGCAAAAGATTGGCGCAGTAACACCAGCCCTAACGCTCGTCGACGAGTGACCAGGCCATACAATCACCTTCAACTCAATCGACTCTCAAGGAGTTCCATGGCTCGTCTCGGCAAGTTTGAACACAACCGATGGGTCGGCGACAAGCGCAACCAAGTTGTCCACGACACAGACTATTGCGACGACAAAGCCGTTCTCGACGACCTGGTGGTCAGCGAAAAATATTTGTGCTTCGGGCCAGACACGCTGGTGGAAGCGCGCAACCGGGGCTACAAAAAGTGTCAAACTTGCCCGGGAATTCGTACTGCCCCCGCCGATAGATAGCGCGTGAACGACTGGTTTGACAACGACGGCTTACGGCTGTCGATGTATCTCTCACAACCCAGCCACATTGCCGTCGGCGGGGTTCCCGGCGTCGTGATCTGTCACGGGTTCCCCGTCGGTGCGATCGGCGCCGCCCAATCGGCGCACTCATTTCCCGAGCTGGCCGAACGCATTACCAACGAATTGGGTTGGGTAGCAATGTGCTTCAACATGCGTGGCTGCGGACGATCCGACGGCAGCTTCTCGCTCGACGGCTGGCAATCTGACGTGGCCGCGGCAATGTCTCACATACGAAACTCCAGCAACATTTCCCAACTGTTCATGGCCGGATTTTCCACCGGCGCATCGCTCGCCATCGACTATGCGGCGACCGACACCAGCGTGGCCGGAGTCGCCGCACTCTGCGCCAGGGCCGACATCGAAGATTGGGCTTCTCAGCCCCGTCGGTTCTTGCAACATGCCCGCGACATCGGCGTTATTCGAGATCCCAGCGAGCCAAGAGACTTCGATAAATGGTCAAAGGCCTTTCATTCAATCCACCCCGTGGACGCCGCGAAAGGACTTGGGCCTCGGCCCCTCTTGCTGGTTCACGGAAGCGATGATGACGTCGTGCCCGTGGACGATTCCCGTCGCCTCGCGACAGCTCACGGTCACGCTGACATGCACATTATCTCCGGCGCAGGACATCGATTGCGACATGATCCACGAGCCTTGGCTGTGCTTTTGGGCTGGCTTGATCAGCAACACCAACCGGAAATGCCCACGTAGATCACCAAAATCTTGTGACATACGTCTCATCAATCATCACGGAAGGTGAGTGCTTCGTAAGCATTCGATGACGACGAAGACATCTTCGTTACAGTCTCTTGTCACGTCGGTGTCAAAACTGGCAATCGCTAGCATTTTTCGGCCTTCTCAGGTACGGTTCATTTACCCGATCCCTACCCGGAGGGCAATGTGACAAACACTTTTGATCTTGACGCGCTCGATTTCGACACCTCTACCATCGAATTCGGTGCGCTCGGCGATCTTGACCGACTCGCCGATGCTCACAACTTCTTCAACTGGATTTTGGATACCTTCGAGCCCGCAATTGGCAACACCATTCTCGAAGTCGGTGCTGGCACCGGAACCATCACGAAAAAGCTGCTCGATCGCCGCCCCGGCTGCCACGTCGTGGCCATCGAACCAGCCACGAATCTTTGGACTCAACTCACCGACACTGTCGGAAACAATCCACAAGTTGACCTACTGCCAGGCACCTTGGCCGACAACGAATGGTCGCCAGAATTGGCTCGCACGTTCGACACCGCGTTGTATCTCAATGTGCTCGAGCACATTGAAGACGACGGCGCCGAACTCACGGCGGCAACCGAGTGCTTACGCCCAGGCGGACACGTGCTGGTCTTCGTTCCAGCAATGCCCAGGCTGTACAGCAAACTCGACCGCCACGCTGGACACTACCGCCGTTACACCCGTAAAACTCTGAAAGCCGCCGCCGACGCGGCGGGTCTCGAGATTCAAAAACTCGTGTACTTCGACGTGGTCAACGCGCTGCCCTACTGGCTGGTGTACACACTCGGCGGCCGGGAAAAAATCACCGCCAGCTCCGGCTGGCTGTTTGACAAGGTTCTCGTGCCTCTGTCGCGATTCTTCCAATCAATCGTGCCGTCGCCACCAGCCGGAAAAAATCTCGTCATGATTGCCCGGAAACCAACTGCCCCACTGCGCTAGAAAAACAGTATGCACATCACGCGCGCCATGAGCGGCGACGCGCATCACAAAATATCGATTGCCATGTTGACCCTGTCGGCCGCGGCATCGTCGACACTGCTCGTTGTGCCTAAACGAATGTCAACGGTGCCAGTGGCGACCGTTGGCACGTTGGCGTGGGTAGCTCTCGCCGCGTTTGTTGCATTGCAATACCAGCGAGAAACGGTCTCGGCCAAGCTCGTATTTGAAGCCATCACCACTGCCTTTGCCGTGGCGGTAGCGATCCCGTCCCGAGGGTCAGATGACATCTGGTCGTACGCCATGTACGGCCGCATCGTCGCCCAACATCATTCGAGCCCGTGGACCCGGCTGCCAACCGCATTTCAGTCCGACCCGTACTATGCCAAAATTTCCCTCTACTGGAAAGCACAAGGATCGGTCTACGGGCCCGCCTTCGTGGCCCTAGCCGCGCTAGTGATGCTCTGCACCGGCACGTCGGCGCTAGCGACCCGTGTGGTCTTCCAAACGATTGCGGCACTGTGCGTTTTAGCCACGCTGGTATTGCTGCACCGGCGAGGTGTCAAACCCGTGGCGTTGGCCTGCGCGGGGTTAAATCCGCTCACCATTGCCAGCGTGGTCAATGGAGCGCACAACGACGCCATCTGCGGTTTGTGCGTACTGGCGGCCATGTTTTGCATCATGGATCGACGCAGCAAACTGGCTGGACTACTGGCGGCGATCGCCCTATGTGTCAAGGCCATTGTGTTCCTGCCAATCGGGGCCATGCTGGTGTGGTCGTGGTTTAACCGATCCAAACGCGACACCCTCACGACGGTGGGAGTAGCGGGAATCGCCTCACTCGCAATGCTGATACCTGCCGGCCTCATGGACGCATTCGGACCACTGCGAAACTCCAGCGACCTCATCAATACCGGTTCGGTGTGGTGGAGCGGGTTTGAGTGGTACCGCAAACGGCTGCTCGACAACGGCTATGCCCGCACGATTGCCTTCACTGATGCCAGTCACGCCGCCGTGACCGTAGCTACCATCGTGATGTTGATATTCGCCGTCACGGTGGTCTGGATTCACCGGCACGATGACGATCCAATTATCGCCGTGGGCGGCGCCTCCCTGGCCTACTTCCTTCTAGCGGCCTACATCCAACCGTGGTATTTGGCGTGGGCGCTACCGGTGCTGGCCATGAAGTATCGAAGCACTCCGGCACTCATCGGCGCCGGCTACTCGGCGCTGATCATGTTGTCTTTGCAGTATTGGTGGCACCCGCCACACCGAGAACGTCCGATCCCGTCGTTATTTTCACAACCATATCTGGGGCTTTTCGAAGTGGCTGGTGTCGTGGCCATGGTGTTGTTGAGCTTGCGTCGCCGTCGAAACGTGCCAAAAAATGTAGAACGACGTGCGAGTAGACTCCAACGTTCTTGAAGGCGATTCAGACCGAGACTCTCAGTGAGTTAGCTGACTCCACTTCTTCGCGCCCACCCGCCAATTTTTCAGGCCCGATTCCCGAGTTCATGAGTTTGCTTCACAGCCCTCCCGAGATGGAGGGCGGTCCGCTTCGTTTGCCATACGAAGCACGTCGATCTTTTGCCCCGGCGGTCGCAGCAATCCGGTGGGGCACGCTCATGATTGGGATGGTGTTTGCTGCTCCTCAAGCAGCGGCCGGACATCTCGACGTGGTCGTGGCTATGGGCATGTTGGTGTTCAATACCACGTACCGCACCATGCGACCATTGGCGTTGGGCAGCCGCAAGCCCATAGCGATTGGCCTGCTGGCCCTAGAACTCGCCGTTGCCTCGGTCGCCACAACGCTAAGCGGCCATTGGCATAGCCCGTTCGCATTTAGCCTTTTGGCCGGGCTCTTGGTTGCGAGCTTCGGCCTTGGGTACGTCGGCGCGTTCGGTTCGAGTGCTTTGGCCATTGCCGCGGTGACGATCGGAGCGCTCACCGCCAAAGTGGGCACCACATCAGCAGCCAGCGCCTCGACGCTCATTTTGCTGTGGGTCGTCACCGCGTTTGTAGCCGCATTTGCTCGCAACCGACTTATCGACGCGGAAGTGCACCGGCAGGACGCGGCAGGACGCGTCGAGAAACTCGAAGATGCCAACGACCTGTTGTTCCTACTGAACCAGTTGGCCCGCACTGTGCCAGAGGCACTCGACTTACATGAGGCGCTCGATAGCACCAAGAGCAAACTTCGGGAACTCTTTGACCCGAGTTCGATTGCAGTTCTCGTATACGACGACGCGGCCGATACGTGGAGTGCTGAGCTCGTCGAAGGTTGCCGATTTAGCCCGATCGTGCCGACATCACGATTACCAACGCCGCTTATCGCAGCGGTTGACACCACCGCGCCAGTGCGAATTGGCGACCTCGACGCCACCAATCGAGTCGGCATGAACAACAACTCTGGCTCCGGCATGTACTCGGCACTTCGTGCCAGAGGGCAAATGGTCGGGCTGGTTGCCGTGGAGCACGGTTCGCCCAATCATTTCACTGATCGACACGTGAATTTGCTCAACGGACTTACCGAAGTGCTCGCTCTCACGATCGACAATGCCCGATGGTTCCGACGGCTCCGGAGCGTGGGAGCAGAAGAAGAGCGCGTGCGAATTGCCCGAGATCTTCATGACCGTCTCGGGCAATGGCTGACCTACATCAGTTTCGAATTGGAGCGCATTATTTCGGGTGGGCCGTTAAATGACGACCTCTCGCGACTCCATGGCGACGTGCGCGCCGCGATTACCGAATTGCGCGAGACCTTGGTGCAACTCCGGTCCACGGTCACAGAAGGCAACCCGTTTGAATCTGTGGCCGTCACGCTTATCGATCGTTTCGAGCGACGCAACAACACCACGGCGACCTTTACCGTCACGCACCCAGGCCAACGTGCACCATCGCGCGCCGAACATGAAGTTTTCAGAATTTTGCAAGAGTCGCTCAACAACATCGAGAAGCACGCCAAGGCATCCCACGTCGACATTATTTGGTCTGTGAATGGCGCAGCGGCGCGCCTCACCATTTCCGACAACGGACGAGGTTTCGACACCACAAGTGCCACGCGCCTAGATGCTTACGGGCTCTTGGGGATGCGCGAACGGGCAAATGCCGTGGGCGCGAGACTCGAAATGCAATCGGCCCCCGGACAGGGCACAACAGTTGTAGTGGAAGTACCAACCAAGGAGACAGCTTCGTGATACGAATTTTACTTGCAGATGACCACCAACTGCTTCGAGAAGGTCTCAAGCGCGGATTTGAGGGTGCTGGCCACGAAATTGTTGGCCAGGCGGGCGATGGCGAAGAGGCCGTGCGGGTCGCGGCTTCATGCAACCCCGACATCATTTTGATGGACCTGTCGATGCCCG
Source organism: Acidimicrobiia bacterium (assembly GCA_043782545.1). Taxonomy (GTDB): domain Bacteria; phylum Actinomycetota; class Acidimicrobiia; order Acidimicrobiales; family JBBRKR01; genus JBBRKR01. The sequence continues at coordinate 9,581 of JAYWAI010000023.1, read as the reverse complement.
TGCTCGATGGCATCGAAGCCACCCGGCGAGTGCGGCGGGCCATGCCAGATATCAAAGTCGTCATGCTCACTATGCATGACGATGCGGCAAATACTCGCAAGGCACTCGAAGCCGGAGCCAGCGGATACTTGGCTAAAGACTGCTCGTTTGCCGAAGTGCTTCGCACCGTGGAGACAATCGCTAGCGGAGATACCGAACTCACTGCAGAGCTCGCCACTGCCATGTTGGTGAGCAGTGCTGGCGTGGTAGAAGGCGGCGAACCGCTATTGAGCGATCGACAAGCCGAGGTCCTCCAACTTGTCGCCAACGGATCATCCACCAAAGAAATCGCTCGTACCTTGTTCATCAGTCAAAAAACTGTTCACAACCACTTGGCCGCCATTTATCGAAAACTCGACACCCAAAATCTCACACAAGCGGTACTCAGCGCGGTACGACTGGGCATTATCGAGCTGATATAACGCACCAGAATCGGGCGTCTCAATCTGCGAGTAGCCAGGTTGAGGGTTTTTACCCATTCCTATTGCCGCAAAATCCGCCGATACTCTTCGTACCATCTTCCTGTCCCGAAAAAATATCCACTCTACGAAAGCGACCGTCAACATGAACGCACGGCTCTCCCGTCCGGGAGGTGACAAAGGCAACGTCCAAATCGTGATCGCAGTTGTCTTGTCGGCTGTGCTCACCGCTGCTGTATCTGGTCCCATGGCATTCAAGGCAATGCAGGCCCGCGACAGAGTAAAGACCATCGCTGCTGCATCCCCCGCGCCTACCACCACCGAGGCGCCGACGCCGTCCGTAGCGACGACCGCCCCCACCACCACAACGACAACGACGACGACAACAACGTCGTCGACCACTACAACGACTCAGACACCTGCCACGACACGCCCCACGACCACCACAACCAAAGCTCCCGTCACCACCACGACGGCCCCCCGCCAAGCGACGACGACCACATCGACAACGCGACCAACACCGCTTACCACAACGACCACCGTGCCAAGTTGCCATACGAATGGTCTGGCCCACGGCCTGTATCTCACCGACGGCGGCCGCAATCCAATCACCGGGCACATACCCACTTTGGTCGGCCCCAATTTCCTGGTCGTGGGCGACAAACCCGGCGCCGACATAATCGAGGTATTCCTCGACGATGTTGCCATGACCAACGTGCCGTTACGCACGATTCGGGCATGTGACTACGCCGACGTGATTGCCCCGCTGATCGACGGCACCATGGTGCCGTTCGTGGCGACGACACTCAATCTTGCCGCCGGAATTCACACCGTCACGATTCGTTACGCCGGTGGCGCCACACCGGAAGTGATCACCACCCAAATCGTGTTGAAGCTCCCCGCCTAGCGGTCCCGCCAGGCCGTATCACACCTAGCGGTCCCGCCAGGCCACGTACTGAGCAAGCTCCACAAAGGCATCACGGGCCTCGGGGGGGATCGGAGCAGTTTGGATCTTTTCAATCGCGTCGAGAGTATTGACAGCAATTGTGTCTTCGATGGCATCTAGCGCCCCAGTGTTGATGAGCACCCGCTGAATGGCACCGACCTCATCAATCGTCAATTCCCGGCACCCAATGAGCGCAAGCGTTTCGTGCTGTGACGCCGTGGCCCGCTCGGTCGCAATTGCCAACATCGGGGTGGGTTTGCCCTCTCGCAAATCATCGCCAACTGGTTTACCGGTCGACTCCTCATCACCGAACACACCGAGCACGTCATCACGCAACTGAAAAGCGTCACCAAGGGGCAGGGCGTAGTCGCTAAACGGTTCGATCAACTCCGGACGTCCTGCCAACGCAGCCCCCAGATGCATCGGCCGTTCGACGGTGTACTTGCCTGATTTCAAACGCGCGATTCTCATGGCGCCGTCATACGTCACTGCCCCCGATGCCGTGCCCAGCACATCCAGATATTGACCAATATTGAGTTCAATCCGTAGCTCATGCCATAGGGCAGCGGCCATGGCCGACACGCCAGTCATCAACAAGTCGGCGTACACAAAAGCCAAATCGCCGACCAATATGGCCACGCCCTCGCCAAACCGTCGACCCTCGCCGCGCCACTCTTGGCTGGCATGTCGATCGGCATATTCGAGGTGCACCGTGCGCTGACCGCGTCGGGTCGATGACCCATCCATCACATCGTCGTGAAAGAGGGCAAACCCGTGCAACATCTCGAATGCCGCTCCGGCATTGACGACGAGCGCGTCGGTGGGGTCGCCGCCGCCGGCCACGAACGCCCAAGTACAAAACGCAGGGCGAAGCCGTTTCCCGCCCGCCAACGTCAGGTCGGCGAGGGCTTGAAATGGGCGGGATAATTCCGAGTCGAGATGTGCCCAACGACTCGACTCGGCGTCAATGAGCGAGATCAATCGACCTTCAACCCGCTCGGCGATCGCCGCCAAACTTGCGGGAGCGGGACGAGTACTCTGCGACACCAGGCCAGGTTACGGTGCGTCGCCATGTAACGTGCAACCCAATGGGGGTCCTGCGATTCAGTTTCGGCACGATGGGTTCTGGCAAGTCAACGCTGGCTCTGCAGATCCATCACAACCTGGTTTCGTCAGGCCGCAAAGGCCTACTGCTCACTCGGCTAGATCGTGCCGACTCTCAAGTATCGAGCCGCCTCGGCGTGTCCGTCGACGCCATTGAAGTCGCTCCCGGCATGGATCTCGTCGCCCTGGCCCGGCGTCACCACCCACTGCATTTCATCGTGTGCGACGAAGCCCAGTTTTATACGCCGGCGCAGTGCGATCAATTGGCGGCGATCGTGGACCAACTTGACGTGGACGTGTACGCGTTTGGGCTCATCACGGACTTTCGCGGACTGCTTTTTGACGGCACAAAACGACTGTTGGAAATCGCTGACGAGAAAGTGCCGATGCAAGTAGAAGCTCGATGTTGGTGTGGCAATCGGGCGTTGTTTAATGCTCGAATCGTCAACGGCCATCTGGTTCGCGAAGGCGAAACGGTTGTTGTCGGCGACACTGAAACAACGACTGATGAGCCGCTCTTCGGTGACGTCGTGACCTATCAATTGCTATGTCGACGCCACTATCTGCGGGGACGCACCGGCTGAGTTAACCAGGGCGCTCCACGCGATTTCCTAGAGGCGTTCTGGAACACGCGAACGCCTACAGGCGTTCTAGAACACGCGAACGCCTACAGGCGTTCGATGATCATGGCCATGCCTTGGCCGCCACCAACGCACATGGATTCCATCCCGTAGCGACCACCGGTTGACTCCAGTCCGTTGATCAGCGTGGTCATGATGCGGGCGCCCGTCATGCCGAACGGGTGGCCCAGCGCAATGCCGCCGCCATGAATATTAAGTTTGCCGAAATCGATGCCAAGGTGTTTGGCCGACGGGATGACTTGGGCGGCGAATGCCTCGTTGATTTCGACGAGATCAATGTCGTCAATGGTGAGCCCGGCGCGACGCATGGCCAAGCGACACGCTTCGATCGGGCCGAGGCCCATTATTTCTGGGTTGAGCGCCGTCACCGCCGACGAAACAATGCGAGCGAGCGGCTTGATGCCGAGTTGGTTGGCACGGGTGTCGCTCATCACAACAACTGCTGCGGCACCGTCGTTGAGCGGGCAGGCGTTGCCCGCAGTGACTTTGCCATCGGGCCGAAACGCGGGGGGAAGCGTGGCCAATTTTTCGACGGTCGTGCCCGGCCGCGGGCAATCATCTTTTGAAACAATGGTGCCGTCGGGTAGCGAGACAGGCACAATTTCGCGTTCGTAAAAGCCGCTCTCGATTGCAGCACCGGCGCGGTTTTGCGAATTGGCGGCGAACTGATCCATCTCCTCGCGGGTAACACCTTCGATCTGCACAACATTCTCGGCAGTGTGGCCCATAGCGATGTAGACGTCGGGTAATGTGCCCGCCAACGGCGTCCACACTGCGGACCCGGCCTCGCCACGCACCGTGGAGCGGGCCATTGCAGCTTCGAAGGCGGCGTTGCGGGCATCACCGCCACCGCGTCCGTAGCGGCTCACGGTTTCAAAACCGCCCGCCACAAAAGCATCGCCTTCGCCTGACCGAATGGCGTGCGCAGCCATGCGGATCGTTTGCAAACTTGACGAGCAGTAGCGGTTGACGGTGGTGCCACCAGAGTTATCTAGGCCGGCGAGCAGGGCAATCACACGAGCGGCGTTGAAGCCACCTTCGCCAGCCGGCTCGCCGGTGCCCATGATGACATCTTCAATTTCGTTGGGGTCCAGTTGCGGCACTTTGGCGACCACAGCGCGCACCATTTGGGCGGCAAGATCATCGGGGCGCATCGTGATAAGCGACCCCTTAAAGGCACGCCCGATCGGACTACGGGCAGTGGCGACAATGACGGCTTCAGGCATGCGCCGACATTACCGGCCGCCCCTCACCTACTGCGTATCGATCACCGTAAATCCCTCGGCAGTATGACCGCTCGGAAAGCCACCGGCGACCGCAATTTGTTCGTTCCAACCCCGAATTCGCGCCGCCATACCATCGGGGTCTTGATGTTGGCTTACATGAGCCCGCAGCGCGGCGATCTTGCGATCGAATGCCGCAGTCGTATCCACAAAGTGATCAGGGTTTTCGGTCGCCATGACCCACGTTTCGGGTACAGCCCAAGGTTCGTGACCTTCGTCGACGAGTTCGGTAAACACGTAGGGGTTTCTGGCGTCGGGGTACACGGCGCACATGGCGGCCTCGCCGGCGGCCAAGTGGTCGGGATGCGACGCGTAGATCCGCTTGAAGTTTCGCACGGGCGACTGAATCAGTATCCGTTGCGGCTTCACTTGGCGAATCACTCGACTTATGTCGCGCCGCAGGGACAAATTTGCCTCGACCATGCCGTCGGGATATCCCAGAAAATGAAGATCGGTGACACCCAAAATTTCGGCCGCCGCAGTTTGTTCGCGCTGGCGAATTCCGGCAATTTCCTTACGAGGCGTGCCAGGATCAAATCCGCCTGCATCACCGTTGGTCACCAAGCAATACGAGACCGCAATGCCGGCATCGGTCCACGAGGCAATGGTGCCCGCAGCACCAAAATCGACATCGTCGGGATGAGCCACCACGACGAGCGCCCGCTGTACTTCACTGTCAGAAATCATCTCACGAGGTTAGCGGCGCTTCGGTAGAAGCAATGATCGTTTCGACTTCGATTTGGGCGTTGCTGATGCGGTCGCGACACAAGGTGATGAGTTCGGCCGCTCGTTTCACTTTGCTGGCGAGCACATCAATGTCGATGCGGTCGTCGTCGAGTTCACGTAGGAGGTTCTCGAGTTCGGCAAGTGCCGCGGCGTAACCGAGGGTGGGTTGGTCTGTCACGTGTGCTCCACGATGCTGTGTAGTTGGCCGTCTTGGACGGTGGTAATGAGTTGGGTGCCGGCCGGGGCGTTGGCAATATTGCGAACGAGCGCTCCCGAGGCAGTGCGCGTGATCGACAGGCCGCGTGCCAACGAACGGTCGAGAGAGTTGGCGCGAACTTGCGCGGAATACGAGTCAAGGCGGTGGGTCATGTTGTCCAGAATCGTGGCCGGCCGGCTAGCGATGCGCCGGTGCGCATCTTCGAGATGTCGCCACGCCGTGGCCAAACGTATAGATGGCACGCGAGTCGCCCGCCCAGCCGCGGAATCAACACGGCCGGAAGCACCGTCGCATCGAACCAATGCGGCACTCGCAATCGAAGCCCAAAACTGGTCGGCGTCTGCGAGAAATTGTTTCACTTTGTCGATCAAGCCAACGGCCACCGCAGTGGGTGTTTTGAATGCATAGTGCGCGACCTCATCGGCAACACTGCGATCAATCTCGTGGCCGATGCCGGTCATCACGGGCACACCGAGCGTCGCTATACAGCGGGAAATGGCCTCTGAATCAAATGCCGCCAGATCAGTCTTCGAGCCACCGCCACGTACCAGCGCGATCACATCAACATCGTACCGGGCTATCGATCCCAGCGCGTCGACCACGGACCGAGTTGCATTGGCACCTTGCATTCGCGCGTCACAACACGTGACGCGAAAGCCCAGCCGGCTGGCCGTCAATTGCGACATGAAGTCGTGGTGCGCGGCGCTGTCGAGCGAGGTGACCAACCCAACCCGCAGCGGCACCAGCGGGCGCGGCAATAACCGTTGACGCGTGAGCAAACCTTCCGCATCGAGCACCCGTAAAAGCCGATCGCGATCAGCGGCCAATTGACCCAGCGTGTAACTCGGGTCGATGTCGACGATCTTGAGCTGCACGCGGCCGTTGTAGTAATCGAGTTGCGCTTGCACACGAATTTCGATGCCGTCGTCGAGCCGCAAACCAGCCTCTTGCAGCATTGGCAACACACGACTTGCAACGCCGCGCCACATGACTGCGCCGATCTCATCGGTGCCGTCAACGAGCTGTAGATACATGTGCCCTGCCGCCGCGCGCTTGACCGATTTCGTTTCACCCTTGACCCACAACGAAGTGGGAAACATGGCGTCAAAGGCGGCTTTGACAATGGCCGACAACTCACCAACGCTCAGCGTTGGATCGACTAATGCTTGTGGTTCTTCGAGAAAGTCAAACAGGCTCACTAGGCACGATGGTATGCCGGAGACGGCGCACGAGCGTCACCCCGGTACTTCGACCCACTTCGTTTGAGTCAATGCTGTGTCGCCGAAACCAACGGTGGAGGAAATTCGTGAGTCGTAGGTCACCAGAATGTTGTCGGTGAGCTTGACGCCCTCGCCGTAGATGGCGCCGCGGATGCCGGTGTTGTCTCGCATCGCAATGGGGCCGTTTGGTGCGTAGACCAGCATCGCAGTCGAGGCCGGTACGATGACCCCGTCCCGGACGCCAATGGCGCACGGCGTGGCCTGATCGCTTTGAAATTCACCGTCTTGGCAGGCGGCATTTGACGGCGGCGAGAATCCGGACCCGAGTATGACGGTTTTTTGTGTCGAATTGAACGTGAGGGTGTTGGTCTCGATTGGCGCAACATCAGCCATCAACACGAAGTCACCGGTAATGGTAACGCCTTTCAGGTTGACCCAGTTGCGATCGCCGCCGTTCGTGATATGGAACGCGCCTTGCACATTGGTCTTGTTTGCCGCTAACCACGTGGCGAATTGAGCAACCGTCATCTCATGAGGGTTGGCATAGTTTGCGGCATTCCAGGTGAAAACCGGAATATCTTGCGGCACGGGCGCAGTCGTACAAGAGTGAAGCGTTGAACCACCCACCGGCGCCGGCGACACGGCCGAGGTGCTCCAGGTGGTTGCCTTACCGCTGATGCTCCCGCTGCCACTAATGACGTATTTCGTTGAGTCAGCCGCGCTGCAGTCGCTCGGTGACGCTTTCACGTTGCCGGTCACCTGCGTGCCCGACAATGCAACTGACTTTCCGGTCGTTCCGTCGTAGCCGCCCGTCCACACATCGCCGACAATCCACGTGTTACTGGTCGTCTTGAGCGATCCGTTTGCCGAAATGACGGGACCGTTGATATGCATGTTGTCGCCGAGCGACACGGTGTTGTTTGACCACAACCCCCCGTTGATGGTGGTGTTGTTGGTCAATGAGATTTGGTCCTTCGACAAAATTGCGTATTGAAACAACGAAGGACCAGCCAACGTGACCGACACGGTTCGCGTTCCAGCAGCACGGTTCGTGCCGACAGTGCCAGTGGCCAGCACGGTATAGATCTGACCATTTTTCGTGACTGTATACGAGTATGAACCGTCGGCAGTCGAGCCTGTCTGGGCACCCGACGGCACCGTATTGGGATCGGCGCGCAATTTGGCAATCGCCACGTTGACCCCAGACTCTGCCACTTGAAGCGCCTGACTCGATGAGCGCGCCCTCACGGTCGATGTCTCGAGATGGTCAGCATTCGTCACGATGATGAGCGACAAGGCCATCACCAATGACAGCAAGATGACTGCAACCAGCATGGCGAAACCGGAATCATTTTCTTTACGACGCGACTCAGTCAAGCGCGTGGCGGCGCGCCAGTCTTGTCGAATCGAACGAATGATTATTTTCATTACGCGCTCCTGTTTCTGAGACGGAGGTCGGTATCGAGCACCAAAATGGTGTCGGGGCTACTTGACGGACGGACAGAGAGCTTCAGGCCGACGACTTGAACGTTGACCATGGTGGAGTCGTTGTAAGTAAATACCGACGTGGTGGTCAGGCCCTTCATGACCGTCACCGTTGGCCCACTGCCTTGTTGGCGGGTGAGCGTGGTACCGGTGGCGATGTAGATGACATGAGTCGTAGCCGAATCTGCTGCTTTGAGATAGCTATCGAACTCCAGCCGGCTCGCAGTAGAAGCCGCCGAGACCGCGGTCGCCTGACGGACTTCGCGACTGGTTATGGCCACCATTGCCCGCATGTCGTCCATCGTGGTGACGCGGTCGGTGACCACATGTTCGCGCCGTGCCACGGATTCGAACGATGACATCAACGCCGAGCTCACCAACAACAAGATCGCCGACACGATGACCAATTCGATCAGCGTAAAACCGCTATCGGACCTGTGGCGAGCTTGCTGTGCAGAGGAGTGTGGACCTGGCATCACGGCATCAGATCGGTGCCGTGATCGCGGCCTAACACTTGGCGAGCGCAATGGTGGCTGAGGCATTGGATTGGTTTCCTGCTTTGTCGTAGCCAACCACGTAATACCGCACCGAGTCGTCGCGGCGACCGGTAGTGTCTTGGAAGGTTCTGGTCGAAGTTGGCGTCGTGGTGAGTGCGCTGTACGTGCCGTTGTTGACGCTGCGGTAGATGCGGTAGCCAAGCAAGTTGGTATCGGTCGCGACGCCCCACGACAGGTTGACGATTCGATACGTCTGCGTGTCGCAATTGAACGTTTTCGTAAACGTCGACGGCGCAATGGGAAGGGTGGTATCGAGGACGATTGTCTGGCTCAACACCGGCCCGAGGTTGCCCTTATTATCTTTGGCCCGAACGTAGACCGTTTTAGATCCGTCACCGACGCTGAGAGACCACGACAACGAGTGGTTGGTGGCAAACGGCACGTCGGCACTCCACGCCACCCCATCGTTGGAAGCCTGATAATTAATGGGCAAACAATCGTCGATGAAGTTGAGTGTGAGGTTGACAGTACGAGTCGGCGTATAGCCAACAGCCCCGCCGCTAGGAACTGGCAAACTGAAAGACCCTGTCGGCCCTGTTACGTCGCCAGGGCACGGGCCCGCGGCCGTCGTCGTGGTCGTGGGGATGGTGGTTGTCGTGGTGGCCCCAGGAAGAGTGGTCGTAGTCGTCGGTGCCAAGGTGGTGGTAGTCGTCGTGGGTGCCAACGTCGTCGTGGTCGTGGTCGGCGCCAAGGTCGTGGTCGTGGTCGTGGGCACCAGCGTGGTCGTGGTGGCTTGTAGAACAGTGCCTGGGCTGTACAGCGACGACTCGTGAATGGTGCGCTGCACGCCGCCAACCGTGGTGGACTTGAAGCGCACCACGACAGTTACCCGCTTGAGGGCGTGATTGCCAGCGATGGTGGAGTCCGCCCACGTGACGTATTGGTAGATCTCAATAACCGTCTCACCAATAGTGACGGGATCTTCGATGTGCAACACGCCGGCG
>JAYWAI010000022.1:0-7570 GCA_043782545.1 Acidimicrobiia bacterium | reverse complement strand
CGCTTGGCGACCTGGTGACTCACGACCCGCGTGGCGAGTACGTCATTGTGGTGGAAGGCGCCCGGCCACCGTCAGAGGCCACTGAAGATCAAATCGTGGACGCCATGAAGGACGCCATGAAGCGAGGGCTCACCCATCGAGACGCCGCGTATTTTGTGTCAGCGACGTTGAGCGTGAATCGTCGCGCCGCCTACGACTCGGTGCTGCGCCAATAGCAGTGCCGGGGCCAATCAATGTGCGGTCGACACGTCGCCGTCGATTAGATGTCGTGGATGTAGGCGTCGATTTCTATTTCCACTTTCCAACGCGGGTCGTTGAACGCCCGCACGGCCACTGTGGTGCCCACCGGCCGGATGTCGGCAAACATTTCGCCGTGCACGCGGCCAATTTCCTCCCAGTCCTTGATGTCGGTCATCATCATGCGGGTTCGCACCACATGCTGAGGCCCAGCCCCGGCCTGAGCGAGCGCTGCTAGCGCGATTTCGAAACATCGGCGGGCTTGTACCGACACATCGGGGTCGCACGAGCCGTCGGGCCATACCGGAGCGGTACCGGCCACCCACACGTGGTTCCCGGCGCGCACAGCTCGGCTGAAACCAATGATTGGTTCGTAGGGGGATCCTGAGGAAACGAGTTGGCGAGAATTCATGCCGGGCACCCTAGCCACGACGTGCCAGACTCGTTTTTCAATATGCTAATTGTGCGCCAAGCTACCCCCCAGGACCTCGATGATCTGGCCCGCATTTGGTTTCAAACCGCGTCGTTTCACTACGGGCCGATCTTTGGCGGCGCGTCTGATGACTTCACGATTGACTCATGTCGAGCGTGGTGGACAAGCCATGTCGAGTTCGGATTTATAGCGCACCTCGACGGCACCGCGATCGGGTCCGTCTACGGCGGCCCAGAATCCCACGGTCACGTAGCGCGCCTGTATGTGTTGCCCGAGGTGTGGCGAAGCGGTGCGGGGCACGCGTTGGCCCAAGCCGCCGAGGCCTCGCTCGCTCGTCAAGGTTTCGCTGAGGTGCAGCTGTGGTGCCTGGCCCAAAATGAGCTTGCCCACCAGTTTTGGCGCAAACGTAATTGGGTCCACGACGGCCGACGTGTTGAACTCAAACCCGGTATTTGGGACTTTGGCTTTGCAAAAAAGCTCACCGTGTCGTCGACCCAAAGTGAGTGACCAAGAAGGTTTTCTCAAACGGCACATTGTCGACACGACGCCGCTGCGGAATCCGGCTATCCGTCGACTCTTCGCTGGCACCGGCCTCGGCGTTTTAGGTCTCAACCTGTATGTGGTGGCGGCCCAATGGCAGGTGTTTGAGATCACGCACTCGTCGTTTTACGTTGGCCTCCTTGGCGCGATGGGGCTCATCCCGACGTTAGCGTTTTCGGTGATTGGCGGCGCTATGGCCGATGCCCACGACAAGCGCAAATTGATCTGCACCTACTACGCGATCGAGACGCTGGCGTTGGCAGCGTTGTGCTTCGCGAGCTATGGCGGTAACCCGCGTGTGTGGATGATTTTTGTGGGTGAATTTGTGCTCTCGAGTGCAGGAGCGTTGTCGTATCCGACGATGGGGTCGTCGATTCAATTGCTGACACCGAGCGCTCAAATCGAGGCCGTTGCGGGTTTGCGCGGCGTGATGTACTCGACGGTGCATCTGGCTGCTCCAGCATTGGCCGGCGTGCTGATTCACTATGCGGGCACCGCTTTCACCTACGGCATCGGTGCCGGCGCCTTGACGCTGGGGGTGTTGGTGTTGTTGCGAATGCCGCCAATCCCACCGGCGAAAAACGCCGCGAAAGCCAGCGCGGCGTCGATTCGTGAAGGGTTTGCTTTCGTGCGCAAGAAGCCCATTGTTTTAGCGATCTTTGGCGTTGATCTTGACGCCATGGTGTTCGGTTTGCCAACAGCCCTTTTCCCCGCGATGGCCGCCCGCATTGGCGGCGGGTCGACCACTTTTGGCCTCCTCAAAGCAGCGCCGTTTGTGGGCTCATCGCTGGCCAGTCTGGTGTCCCGCAAGGCGGCGAACGTGCGACGACAGGGCATGGCTGTGGTGTATTGCGTGATGGTGTGGGGCGCAGCGATCGCCGTCGCTGGCGCGACCCGGCTTTTGCCCGTCGTGTTGTTGAGCCTGGCCGTGGCCGGCGGTGCCGACATGGTGTCGGGCATCTACCGCATGGCCATTGTGCAGGCCTCTGTTACTGACGACATGCGTGGCCGCATCAGCGGGATCGAATTCGCCGTATATGCCGGTGGCCCCGCCTTCGGTGACATTGAAGCGGGAGCGGTTGCTTCGATGACGAACGTGGCGTTTTCATGGGTGTCGGGTGGGTTGGCGTGCATCGCGGTGGCATGGGCGTTGGGCCGAAGAGTGCCCGAGTTGCGCAACTACCGAGCACCCGTTCACGACGGTATTAGGTCACAAACTCGTGCCGAGGCAACGACTGCTGACGGGTAACCTTCACGAGTGGGAAACTTCTACGTTACGACACCGATCTACTACGTCAACGACGCGCCGCACCTTGGTCACAGCTATACCACCGTGATTGCTGATGCGCTGGCGCGGTGGCACCGGCTGATCGGTGACGACGTTTTGTTTTTGACCGGTACTGACGAGCACGGACTCAAGGTGCAGCGAGCCGCAGAAGCACACGACATGACCCCGATTCAGTGGGCCGACATCACGGTCGAACGGTTCAAGGATGCTTGGAAACTGCTGGACATCTCACACGATCACTTCATTCGGACCACGGAACCCGCTCATTACACAGCAGTGCAATGGCTCCTGCAACGCTGTTACGACAACGGTTTCATCCGTTCAGGAACGTACGAGGGCCTGTATTGCGTGGGCTGTGAGGCCTACTACACCGAGGCTGAATTGCTCGATGGCAACCTGTGCCCAACCCACAAGAAGCCCGTCGAAAACGTCGTGGAAGACAACTACTTTTTTGAACTCAGCAAATTTGAACAACCGCTACTCGACTTTTACGCAGCCAATCCGGGCTTCGTGTACCCCGAGCCCAAACGCAACGAGGCGCTCGGTTTCATTCGTGGTGGATTGCAAGATTTCTCGATTTCGCGCACCTCGATCAGCTGGGGTATTCCACTGCCCTGGGACAAGAAACACGTCACCTACGTGTGGTTCGATGCGCTCACGAATTACGCCACTTTTGTGGGCCTCGGGCGCACCGACGCCGAGACTCAAGAACGTTTCGCGACATGGTGGCCCCACGTGCATCACCTCATCGGCAAAGACATTTTGCGTTTTCACTGTGTGTATTGGCCGGCCATGTTAATGGCTGCCGGTATCACGCTGCCCAGCCAAGTCTCGGTGCACGGGTACCTGCTCGTAGGTGGCGAAAAAATGTCGAAAACGGGACTGAACCAGATTTCGCCACAAATGCTGGTCGACGATTTCGGCGTCGATGGCACCCGCTATCACGTGTTGCGTGATCTCCCCTTCGGGCCCGATGGCGACTTCACGCACGAAGGCATGGTGGCCCGTTACAACAGCGACCTGGCCAACAACCTTGGCAACTTGTTGAGTCGCGTGGCAACTGTCGTCGGCAAAAAATGCGGTGGCATCGGTCCCAAACCAAACCCGGTTTCCGACCTCGCCGCAGTCGCTACAGAAGTCGTCGCTGACGCCACAATCGCATGGAATAGCACTCGCCCGAGCGACGCGCTCGAAGCCACATGGCGTCTCATTCGGGCCGCCAATAGCCACTTGGAAAACAACGAACCGTGGAAGGCCGAGCCTGGCCCCGAGGTCGATGCGGTCATGGGCGACGCGCTTGAAGTGTTGCGGCTCGTGTGCGTGTTGGCGAGTCCTGCTATTCCGCACACCTGCGCCACGATTTGGAGCCGCATTGGCTTGCCGGGCACGCCGACTGATCGGGTACTGAGCAAGGTGAGCGCCTGGGGCGGTTACCCCGGAGGCGTCGCCGTGGAAAAAGGCGACCCATTGTTTCCTCGCTTGCCAACGGTCAAGTAACTCATGGGTTGGTTCGACAATCACTGTCACATCCACGATCCGCGTCTCGACGACGCCACTGTTGACCGATCGCTGGCCGCCGACGTGGAAGGCATGATCACCGTTGGCTGCGATTTGCCCACATCGCTGGCCGCCATCGCCGTCGCCGAGCGGCACGCCAACGTGTGGGCCACTGTGGGCCTACACCCCCACGATGCGCTCCTGGGTCTTGACGGCCTCGAGGAACTCTTGGCCCACCCAAAGGTTGTAGCCGTGGGGGAGTGCGGGCTCGACTATTTCTACGAACACTCGCCGCGAGTTGAGCAGCGCGCCATGTTTGAACAGCAGATCGGTTGGGCGCATGCCCACGACATGCCGCTGGTGGTTCACACCCGCGATGCGTGGGACGACACCTTCGCCGTGCTCGCATCCACGGGCGTCCCCACGCGCACCATTCTGCACTGCTTCACAGCTGGGCCCGCAGAGGCCGAGAAGTGTTTAGCGCTCGGTGCGTATCTCAGCTTCAGCGGCATCGTGACCTTCAAAAATTCGGCCGACAACAAGGCGGCGGCGGCAATGTGCCCGATCGATCGTTTGTTGGTAGAAACCGACGCCCCGTACCTCACACCCGACCCGTATCGAGGTCGCAAAAACGAGCCCAGCTACGTGAGTCGCGTGGGCGAAGTCGTGGCCGAGTTGCGGGGCGCACCGGTCGAGGTAATCCAGGCCGCCACCACCGCGAATGCGCGCCGGGTGTACGGCTTGTGACCCACTCCCGAAACGCCATTATGGGCTTGCTTGAGCTCCACGGCCTCAAGCCCAGCCGTGCGCTTGGGCAAAATTTCGTGGCTGATGGCAACACCGTTCGGCGTATCGTGCGCCTGGCCGAAATCCAATCGGGGCAACGGGTGGTGGAGATCGGCGCCGGCCTCGGGTCGCTCACGTTGGCCCTGGCTGAAGTTGGCGCGCAGGTCACGGCGATAGACATCGACAAGTACCTCTTGCCGGTGCTGCGAACCGTCGTAGAACCAGTCGGCGTTACGGTCATCGAAGGCGATGCCATGACACTGGATTGGGCGGCGCTACTCAAAGGCGAGCCCCACATGTTGGTGGCCAACCTGCCCTACAACGTGGCCACCCCGCTGGTGTGCGATCTGCTTGACGATGTGCCGCTCATCACCGACATGTTGGTGATGGTGCAACTCGAGGTCGGCGAGCGCATGGCTGCGCCGGTGCGCACCGACCCGTACGGCGCGGTGAGCGTCAAGATCGCGTATCACGCCGAGGCCAAAGTGGTGGGAAAAGTACCGCCGAGCGTGTTCGTGCCGCAACCAAGAGTCGATTCGGCACTGGTGCGTATCAGGCGCCGCCCGATGCCTGCAGTAGCCGAACCACACGACCGCAGACTGCTCTTTGAACTCGTCAAAGCCGGGTTCGGTCAGCGTCGCAAGATGTTGCGTAGTTCGCTCAAGGTGCACCATGTGACCGACGACGAATTCGAAGCCGCTGGCTTCGCGGGCACATGCCGGGCCGAAGAGATCGACGTGCATGGTTGGGGCCGCTTGGCCGTGGTCGTTGGTTCACGGGGAGCCTCAGCGTGACCGTCGTTCAGGCCCACGCAAAGCTCACACTTTCGTTGCGGATTAACGGTGTGCGGCCCGATGGGTATCACCTCATCGACGCCGAAATGGTCACGCTCGATGTGCATGACGACCTCGAGATCAGGTCGGGCGATGGGCTCGAAATTATCGGCAACCCGCACCTCGAAATCGACGACAACAACCTGGTGCGCAAGGCGCTCAAAGTCGTTGGCCGACAGGCACACGTGACGCTGACAAAACGCATTCCCAGCGGCGGCGGCCTGGGCGGCGGCTCGGCCGACGCTGCGGCGGTACTGCGATGGGCCGGATGCGCCGATCTTGCGCTTGCGGTAAGCCTCGGCGCCGATGTGCCATTTTGCTTGACCCAAGGCCGCGCTCGTGTCACTGGCATTGGCGAAATCATTGAGCCGCTCGATCACGTTGATCGCACGTTCACATTGATAACCCCGCCGCTGCACGTATCAACACCGTCCGTATACGCCATGTGGGACCGCTTGGGCGGCCCCACAAATGCCAACGGCGTGAATGACCTTGAGCCCGCGGCGCTGGCGTTCGAACCAGGATTGGCTATGTGGCGCGACAAAATCGTCGAAACGACAGGCCGGATACCGGTGCTAGCAGGCAGCGGAGCAACGTGGTTTGTAGAGGGTGACTTCAGTTACCTGGCCAACCAACTGACCGGGGCGACGGTGACCGTGGCCCGCACTGTCAGAAAAATCAGGTAACCGGCTAGCGGTTACGCTTCCAACGCGTCTTCTTCAGCATCTTGCGGTGCTTCTTCTTACGCATGCGCTTACGGCGCTTCTTAATCAGTGATCCCATGACGGCGTCAAAGCTAGCCGCTGTGGCGCAGTTCGCTCAAAACCATTCACATTTCCCCATGCGAGGAATGCCTTCGATTCTGCGAGATGCCGTCGGTTAACCTGTAGCGACCCTTCGGGGGTCGTTCAATGGTAGGACAACAGACTTTGAATCTGTTTATGGAGGTTCGAGCCCTCCCCCCCGAGCAATGGCACGTTCAATATCGGCAGTGATCCTCGCCGCGGGCGAGGGAAGCCGCATGAAGTCGTCCCGCCCCAAACCGTTGCATCTTTTGTGTGGTCGGCCCATGTTGTTTTGCGTGCTCGACGCGCTCGCCGACATCGATCCCGACCGGGTTGTTGTCGTCGTGGGCCATGCCGCCGAACGGGTCACAAAAAAGGCGCAAGACGATTCGGGGATGCCGCTGGAATTCGTGGAGCAGCGGGTCCAGCGCGGCACTGGCGATGCCGTGGGTGTAGCGCTCACCGCGTTCGCCGAGATCGACGAATCCGACGACGATGACGACGACCTATTGGTCATGCCCGGCGATCAACCGCTTCTTCGAGCGTCGACTATTGCTGACTTAGTCGCTCATCATCGTGAGACTGGTGCCGCGGCCACGTTGCTCACCGCGCACTTGCCTGATGCCACTGGCTTGGGGCGCATCGTGCGTGACAAGCACGGCAATGTGCAACGCATCGTGGAGCACCGCGACGCCACCTCCGACGAGCGAAAGATCACCGAAATCAACACGTCGATCTACGTTTTTCGCCGCTCGCTATTGGCGCCCGCGCTTCGTAAAGTTGAGCCGAATAATTCTCAAGGTGAGTATTACCTCACCGACACCATTCAAGTGTTGAGCCGAGCTGGTCACATTGTGGAAGCGGTGGTGGCCGCCGATGAAGCCGAAACGCACGGTGTCAACGACCGTGTGCAATTGGCGCTGGCCGAATCTGTATTGCGGGCTCGCACCAATGACAAATGGATGCGGTTGGGCGTCACGATGCTTGACCCTGCCAATACCTATGTGGACGCCACTGTGTTGTTGGCGCCCGATGTGACGCTGTTCCCAGGTGCGATTCTGCAAGGCACGACCGTCGTCGGGGCACAAACAGAGATTGGTCCTGGCACCCGCCTTGTCAACACGGTCGTTGGCGAAAGATGCCGGATCGAGCACACGACGGGGCGCGATTG
>JAYWAI010000021.1:0-7571 GCA_043782545.1 Acidimicrobiia bacterium | reverse complement strand
CCCCCAGGGTGCCCGCAGCCCGGCCTTCTTCAAAAATTGACCGTCACACCGCTTACAGCAGCGCATACACCTCGTAGGTCACTGCGTCTACGCCGGGCGTACCAATGGCGACGCCCTGCACGTTGTTAAGCCATTGATAGCGCTCGTGGCCGGTTTGAAACAAGGGTGCCGTGCGGGGCCGACGATCGGGGCCCGAGCCGAGAATACCTTTGTATTCCATAGAGATGACAGCACCATCTTCGGTGGCCATGGTCAGGCGCACGTCAAGTTGGCTGAAGCCGTCGCTGCGTACGTGCACCCAATCAGCACCGCTGTTGGGGTGAACAATTGCGGTGATTCGCGGCCCACTCACGTCGCCGCCTAACACGTTTACGAACACCCGCGTGCCGTGGGGGCCGCCAGGAAGAACCAACATTTTTCCCAAATTCAAGTGCATCGAGAACAAAAATTCGACCGGCAAAGCCGCTACATCAGCGGGCATTATGCGCCAGCTCCAGCGTCGCTAGCGGCGTACAGATAGCTATCAACAACTTCGTGAAAATGTTTCACCCGAATCTCTTGGGAGTTGAGAAAAATGCTGGAGAGTCCATCAGAATGCATGCCCAGTTGCACCTTGGGCAGGGCCGTGAAATCCTGATCAGGTACGCGGCCGACATCGGAATTTTCATCAGCGACACCGTGCTTGCGCGCCGGACGCCTCGCCTTGTCTTGCGGGCTCAGCCAATTGAAAATGAACATGTCAAAAAAGCACCGTTCATGATGCGTGGCGTCGGGCCGAATACGGGCGGCGATGAAATGCCCGGCGTACACGTTGCACACCAAATTGGGAAACGTGAAGTAGTGGTGATCGTCAACCATCTGTTGGTCATTCAGGCCCGAAAAATCAAAGCCGTGGCTCGATTGCTCTTGGCGACCAACTTCCAACAGGGCTTGGCGCACCGTCACCCCGTCACGCAAACGCGGCCCGTGTGGACCGTCGAAAAAGTAGGGAGACTTGCGCAACAACTTGCCATGAAACCCGGCCGCTGGCTTGGCCAACTCGTCGATGATCGACTGTTCGCTCGTGTCGGCCAACCTCGGGCTGGCCTGCGCCATGGGCATATACATTGCGCTGTGCTGACCGAGTATCTCGTACGTCGTATTCACGTCGTCCAAAAATTTCAACAACTGCGGGTGCACGCCTTGGAGGTGGTACACATCCACAAAACCATCCACGATGGTTTTCCAATTTGCGGCAAGCGGCATAGTCACACTTCGGGTGCAGGTGTGCTCGCCAAAGTGGTACGGACCGAGCCGCTCGACGAGGGGCCCGAGATAGTCCAGCAAGGGCGGCGCGTCCAGATCGGGATTGATGAAAACAAACCCTTCCCACACATCAACTTGCACCTGACTCAGCCCAAAACATTTGTCATCAAAGGGCGGAAAGGTTTCTCGGTCGGGTACAACTCGTAACTCGCCCGAAATATCCCAGCTCCATCGGTGATACGGGCACGTGAGATCTTTTGCTGTGCCGCTGCCGGCCCGCAGCCGATTGCCACGATGCAAACACACATTGTGAAACGCCTTGAGATCGCCCGTCTCGCCCCGAACAATCAGGTACGACTGATCGCCAACCTGATGCTCGTAGTACGAACCAACGCCAGGGACATCGTCGACCAGACACGCCCATTGCCACACGTGTTTCCAAAGTCGATCGTGCTCGAGGTCATAGAACTCACGGGAAACGTAACGCCCCTTGGGAACGCGGCTCCCTGCTGAATCAACCCGCAATGAATCAAGTGTGTTCACTCGTCCCCCTGGCACTGACCCGACGGTCAGTTCGCATTGACCTTATCCCGAATCACGCCGATGCGAAGGAAGAAATCGGTACCACTAGCCCAGCGGATGCGGGTGCGAACGCGGTTGGACAACTACGTCGGTGCCACCGTCGACGAAGAGTGTTTGACCGAGGATGTAGCTCGCGGCAGGAGACAATAAAAATGAAATAGATTCGGCAATTTCTGCCGGTTGAGCCCATCGTCCAACGGGTATCGGGATTTGGTCCATGGCATCTTTGATGAAATCAATGTCGAGCAGCGGGCGGGTCATGCCGGTGTCGACCACGCCGGGAGCCACAGCATTCAGCCGAATACCTGATCCAATCCACTCCGCTTTTGTACACGCCGACCGAACCCAATAGGCAATGGCGAGTTTGCCCGCCGGGTAGGCCATCCAACCAGCGGCGGCGAAGTGCGCTTGCGCAGCGGCCTCATCGCCGTCGAGATATACCTGCGCGTCGGCCGCTGTGAGACCCGGCGTGTTGGTCGTCGAATTCGACGAGATCATCACAACGGCCGGCGAATTTTTAGACTCCGCCAACAACGGTCGTAACCCGTGTACCACCGCCATTGTGCCGAAATAGTTGAGCGACACCACGAGATTGCCGTCGGTGATGCCGCCCACGCCTGCGCATGGCACGATGCCATCTAGCCCATCAACGGCCAGATTGGTAACGCCTTCAATTGCCGCCGTGCGGCCTGCGGACGTCGACAAGTCGGCGATCACATCGGCGTCACGCAGGTCGACACCAATGATGCTGTGACCAATCGACCGCAATTTTTCCGCTGTTGCTTTACCGATTCCCGATGCCACACCTGTCACACACACTGTTCCCATCGCCGCACACTAGGCCGGCCGACCGCGACCATCGCGTCTGTACAGCCTGTAGGAGTAGAGGTTTCTGACAGACTGTCAGAAACGTTGCACCATAATGCTTTCTGGGCATCTCGCACCCGACACAGGCAGGAAGAAATACCGCACATGCATATCGGCGATTCACCAGACGAGGCAGCATTTCGATCAGTTGCTCACGAGTGGCTGACGGCCCACGCGCTGCCTCGCTCGCTCACATCCTCATCGGCCCACTTGCACAATCTCGAGGAACATGCCGCCACCTGTCGCAAATGGCAACGGGTGTTGTACGACGGCGGTTGGGCGGGTCTCACGTGGCCCAAGGAATTTGGGGGTCGCGGGCTAACCGGAATTCAGGCAGCAATTTTCGGTGAAGAAATGGCGAAAACCGAAATCAACACGGGCGTGTTTACCGTCGCCATCGGCATGGTCGGCCCCACGCTGATCGCCCACGCCACACCAGAACAACAGGCGCGTTTCTTGCCCGCGATACTGCGCGGCGATGAGCTCTGGTGTCAACTTTTTTCAGAACCAAATGCCGGCAGCGATCTCGCTTCTTTGCAAACCAAAGCGGTTCTCGACGGCGACACATTCATCGTCAACGGTCAAAAGGTGTGGACGTCGTTCGGGCAATATTGCGACTGGGGCATCCTGCTGACGCGCACCAGCAACGAAGGTGCCAAGCAAGCTGGCATCACGTACTTGTTAGTCGACATGCGCACACCCGGCATCGAGGTGCGCCCAATCACGCAAATCAATGGCGTTAAACATTTCAACGAAGTGTTCCTCACCAATGTGCGTATTCCGAAGGAAAATGTCCTGGGTGAAATCAATGACGGGTGGCGTGTTGCCAACACGACGCTCACCTCTGAGCGCGGTGCTATCGGCGGCGGCCACAGCGCGTGGAACGTCGAAAATCTCGTTGATCTCGCTCGACAACTTGGAGTCAACACCGACCCCGTGATTCGTCAGCGTCTCGCCGCGGCCATTATTCGAGCCAACATCATGAAATACACCGGCTACCGGCTGCGCACCGCAATGGCTAATCGGACGATGCCCGGCGGTGAGGCCCTGTCGATGAAATTGGCCATGGCCATACATTGGAAAGCAACAACCGAACTTGCTGTCGACATCCTCGGCCCAGCTGGCATGTTGAGTGGCGACGACTCGCCCAGTGATGGTGCGTGGCAGCACTACATGCTCAACCAGTACGCCATCAGGATCGGCGGTGGCACCGACGAAATCCAACGCAATATCATTGCCGAACGTGCCCTGGGTCTGCCCAAGGATGCAAAGTAGCCGAGCCTTGGTTTGCCTAAGGACGGCACGTTCGGCGACGTAAATTCTTTCTCAAGTTGATTGACTTTCGCGATCGCGAACCAGTACCTTGCCGCCAGCGCAATCTGGTGGAAGCGGAATCCACAGCGGACAGAGCCGTGCTTTCCCTATAAGCATCCCTCCGTAGGCGGTTCCTCATGAAGTCTTTTTTCCGACGCGCTTTCACGGTTGGCGCACTTGCGCTCGGCCTGCTCGCCATGCCATCGATAATGCCCATGCAGCCGGCCAGCGCATACGTCCAAGTGCCAGAATCGATCGCTGCTGGCGACTATCACACGTGCGCCCTGCGCAACAACGGCACGATCCGCTGTTGGGGCCAAAACAACTACGGCGAGCTCGGCAACACATCTGTGCCCGGCGACAACCTGTCGGCCGTGACCGTCACCGGTATCGTGAATGCCACGAAAATTGTGGCCGGTGGCAGTCATACGTGCGCACTGCTAACGATTGGCCAAATCAAGTGTTGGGGCTATAACGGTTTCGGCGAATTGGGTTATGCAGGAGCTGGCACGGCCACGCCGACCGTCGTGTCGGGCATCACTGGCGCGATCGATGTTGCTGCGAACGTTGGAGCGACATGTGCTTTACTCAACACCGCGGTCGTGAAGTGTTGGGGCTTCGGCCTCACCGGTGGCCTCGGTAGCGGGTCCTACAGCAACAGCGCCGTGCCGGTTCCCGTCATTGGCCTCACCGGCGCCACAGCAATTGCGATGGGGGGCGACCATGGGTGTGCCATCGTGGCACTCGGCAACGTGAAGTGCTGGGGCAACGGCATAGACGGCGAACTCGGCAGCACATCCAACGGCAATAACAACAGCGCCACACCCGTAACTGTCACTGGAGTAATCAACGCCACCGCAATAGGTCTCGGCCGCTATCACAGTTGCCTAGTTACCGGGGGTGCCGTGAAATGCTTCGGCTTCAACAACCACGGGCAACTCGGCGACAACAGCATCAACAAAACGCCAACGCCGGTAAACGTGGTCGGCCTCACAGGAATCACCGAGTTGGCACTCGGCGGCTACCACTCCTGCGCGCTGGATTCTTCGTCGGTGGTGCATTGCTGGGGTTACAACATTGACGGAGCGCTCGGCGACGGCTCATACAACGAGAGCCACGTACCGGTGACCGTGCCAGGTCTGCCCGCCATCGATCACATCGCCGCCGCTTACTACCACACCTGCGCGCTCACCAACCTCGCCGCCGCGGTGAAGTGCTTCGGCTACAACAACCACGGCCAAGTCGGCGATGGCACGAAAAACAACGCACCTTCGCCCCTCGACGTGCCGTCGCTCAACGGTATCGTTGGCCCGCCTCCAGTTTCTGAATTCGTGCCATTGAACCCTGGCCGCCTCGTGGATACACGACCCGGCGCCGCAACGGTCGATCATTTCTCAGAAGCAACTGGCCTCGTGGCAGCTGGCTCAGTTACACAATTCGCTGCGACCGGCCGGTACAACATTCCCGACGACGCCAAAGCCGAAGCACTCAATGTCACCGTCACTGGTGCCCAGAGCGATGGATTCATCACCGTGTTTCCATGCGGCTCCACCCAACCCAATGCATCCAACATCAACTTCTCAACGGGCGACACCGTCGCCAATGTGGTCATCGCCAAGTCGGGCGCTCAAGGGTACGTATGCATCTATTCAACCGCGGCTACGCATCTCCTCGTGGATGTGAACGGGTACTACCCGGTCTCGTCGCCCTACGTGCCAACCGATCCCGGACGCATCATCGACACGCGTCCAGGAGCCCAAACCGTCGACCACAGTTTCGAAGGCATCGGCGTACGCGCCGCTGGATCCGTTACGCAACTCACTGTCGCTGGCCGATATGGCGTGCCGGCCGACGCTTCCGCGGTGGCGCTCAACATCACCGTGACCGGGTCAATAGCCGGCAGCTTTCTCACGGTGTTTCCCTGTGGCGCAACGCAACCGAATACGTCGACGCTCAACTACAACGCCGGGCAAACCATCGCCAACGCGGCCATCAGCAAGATCGGCACGAATGGCCAAGTGTGCTTCTACACCGACACAGCTACCCACCTGTTGGTGGATGTCAACGGCTACACGCCATCCACATCGGTGTACGCACCCCTGGCCCCCGGACGATTACTCGACAGCCGAGCCGGAGCCACCACGATCGACCATGTGTCAGAAGCCATCGGCATTCGTGCCGCCGGGGCAGTCACGCAACTCACTGTGGGCGGACGCGGCGGTGTGCCTGCCAACGCCACGACGGCGATGTTGAATTTCACCGTTACGGGATCCAGCTCAGGCAGCTTCGTGACCGTGTATCCGTGCGGCACCACGCAACCCAACTCGTCGAATCTCAACTACAACGCCGGGCAAACAATTGCCAACGGAGCCATCACCAAAATCGGCACCGGCAGCCAAGTGTGTATCTACACCGACACGGCCACACATCTCATTGTGGACGTCGTGGGCTACTACCCCTAACACACGTCACGGACGCATAGCCTTTGGACATGTGTCGAAACATCACGACGTTGCGGGGCCTCGAGCCCATGGCGACCATGCAAGAAATCGAAGCGGCTGCGCGCCAGTATGTGCGGAAAATATCTGGCGTACAGTCGACGTCAATCGCCACCGAGGCCGGGTTTGAGCGAGCGGTGGCGACGATTACCCAGGCATCAGTGATGCTGTTGGCCGAGTTGCCACCCCGCAAAAATCCCCCACCCACGTTGCCGCCATTGCGAAGGATCGCCGCGAAGACATTGCCTCATCGTGAAAGATAGCGGCGAAAAATATTTCACTCGGTGATTGACATCCGAGACTGACGGGGTTACCTTGCCGCCAGCGCAATCTGGTGGTATCAATATCCACAGCGGACAGAGTCGTGCTTATTTCATAAGCATCTCTCCCCGTAGGCGGTACTTCAATGCAACACCTCATTCGGCGCGTGGCTCTCGCTACGTCGCTTGCCCTTGGCATCAGCGGCGGCGTCTTCGCTGCAGTTGCGCCCCCAGCTGCAGCTACATCGACGACCCTCATGGTCGCCCAAGGCGATTCACACAGCTGTGCATTGTTGGCCACCGGCAAAGTGCGCTGTTGGGGCTACAACAACTACGGCCAGCTCGGCAACCCCGCCAACTCTGGCAACAACAAGACGCCGGTTGACGTGATCGGCCTGACGAGCGTGACTCAAATAGCGGCGGGCGGCAGTCACACCTGTGCGGTACTGACGACTGGCAACGTGAAGTGTTGGGGCTACAACCAATTCGGGCAACTGGGCTTCACAGGCGTATCGACTTCGACGCCCACCACCGTGCCCGGGCTCACTGGCGTCACGAAAGTCGCTGTCGGCTCGTTACACACCTGCGCTCGACAACTCACCAATGTCGTGGTGTGTTGGGGTTACGGCCAAACGGGCGGGCTCGGCAATGGTGCGTACGGAAACAGTTCCACCCCGGTTGCCGTCACCAATCTCACTGGCGCGAGTGACATCGCCGCGGGCGGTGATCACGCCTGTGCGATCGTCGCTTTGGGCAACGTGAAATGTTGGGGACGCGGTCTCGACGGTGAACTCGGCAACACAGC
>JAYWAI010000020.1:0-2893 GCA_043782545.1 Acidimicrobiia bacterium | reverse complement strand
CGGTTACCGAAACTGACCCAGGGCTGCAAGGCGACCGTGTGTCGGGTGCCCGTAAGCCAGCCACAGTCGAAACTGGGCTCACCATGCAAGTGCCGTTGTTCGTCAACATAGGCGACAAAATCAAGGTGGACACTCGCTCGGGCGAGTACATCACCCGAGTGTGATCTCAGACGACAGGCGCGCGGCGCGAGAGCGAGCGCTGGGCCTCTTGTACGAGGCCGAAGCCAAAGGCATGACGCCGTTGGAGGTGTTGGCCGCCCAAGTGATTGAGCCAGAACCGATTGCGCTGCAAATCGTGGCCGGCATCGGCGAGCATCAAATTGCCATCGACGCACTCATCGAGTCGCGATTGACATCTGGTTGGAAATTCGAACGGTTGGCATCTATTGACCGCGCCGTGTTGCGTATTGGCGTCTACGAACTCCAACAACGCCCAGATGTGCCCACCAAAGTTGTGCTCAATGAAGCTATCGAATTGGCGAAGATTTTTTCGACGGAGGACTCCGGCAAATTTGTCAATGGAGTCCTGGCCGCGGTGGCGAAATCGGTGCGCCCCGATGGTTAAAACCTTGTAAACCCGACGGTAACTTTCCCATCGTCAGCGCACGACCACTACTCGGCGTGCTAGAAAACACCCCGGAGGGAAACGGCGCACGCGGCGTCGTCCAAACCAGAGGGAGCTATATGAAGAGTCGCATTTCTGTACGGCGAGGCTTAGCAGTAATCGCGGTCGTTGCGCTGGGAGCCGGTATCTCGCCGTTGCTTTCGTCATCAACGGCGTCGGCGACACCTCGCAAAGCCGGTCGTTATATCGTCAAAGCAAAGAGCGACGCCGACATGGTCGAGCTCAAGAACGAATTGGCCGCCGCTGGTGCCACGATCAACGAAGACCTCAGCCAAGTTGGTTCGTTGTCCGTAGATCTTGATGCGTCGGCAGCCACGAAGCTGTCGATCAGCAGCCACGTAGCCTCAATGGGTAAGACTCAAATGCGTCGACTCGTCGACCCAGAAGGTGTCAAGACGTTTAGTGCCAAGCGCACCCGAACCAACCTCGGCCTTGGCGCTGCTAAGCCGGCGGCACCCGCCGATCCAGCGTCATCGCTCACGGGATTGATGTGGAACCTCGACCGCATCCAAGCGGGCAAGGCAAATGCCATTTCGGCGGGATCCAACGACGTCGTCGTTGCGGTTGCCGATACTGGGCTTGACTACACCCACAGCGAACTCAAAGGCCAGATCATCGGCCAAGCCGACTTTTCACAAACCTCGAGCGCTCCCTACTGTGCGACGCTTGGCGGCACCGACGAGCAATACGCCGCCTACTACGGCGTGCCGGAACTCGGCACGACCGACTGGAACGGTCACGGTTCGTGGATTGGGGGCAACATCGCCGCGGCCCTCGACGGCGTCGGCATCAACGGCATCGCGCCACACGTCAAACTGTTCGACCTGAAGATTGCTCAGAATTGTGGCTCGACGGGTGACGATGCGATTCTGTACGCGTTCCTCTACGCTGCCGATCACGGTATCGACGTGGTGAGCATTTCGTTTGGTGGTTTCTCGGATCGCACCGACCCTGATCAAGACGCCATCTACAACTTGTATACCGATGTCGTGGCCTACGCCCGCAGCAAGGGCACACTTATCGTGGCCGCTGCTGGCAACGAACACGTGCGAGTGGGAGCTGGCGGCCAAGTGCTGAGCCACGGTTCGCTCACCGTTCCGGGTGACGCAGTAGCTGATTTGTACGGTCAATACGAGACGCCTGGTGGTATTCCTGGCGTCGTTGCTGTGTCGGCTACAAACAACG
The DNA here is from genome assembly GCA_043782545.1 of Acidimicrobiia bacterium. Lineage (GTDB taxonomy): Bacteria > Actinomycetota > Acidimicrobiia > Acidimicrobiales > JBBRKR01 > JBBRKR01. The sequence goes on along the minus strand of JAYWAI010000020.1, from coordinate 1,083 downwards.
TTACTGAGGCTGCCTCGGCCACATGTCCTGCCGGCACAACCGGTAGTTCGGCGACCTGTAAGCCTAAGAGCGATACCCATCAACCGATCAAGCCTGGCTCGAAAGACCAATTGACGTACTACAGCAACTACGGGCCCCGTATCGATATTGCGGCTCCTGGTGGCGCTCGGAAGTTCAACGTACCGAACGCCGACCGTGGTGGTTCTCCCGGCTTCCCCGTCACCACCGCCGACGGCACTAAGGCGTATGAGGAGTTCTCGATCACGTCCAACTGGGCGCTGGAAATTCCTTGCTATACCAATGTCGGCGTCGGCTATGCCGACGAGTGCTACACGTCAATCCAAGGCACTTCCATGGCGACACCTCACGTGTCGGCGGTGGCTGGTTTGATTGCTAGTGCACGCAAAGACTTCCGTCATCATCCACAAGAGATTTTGGATGCACTTCGTGACGGAGCCCGTCAGGCCAAGAACTACACGCCTGGATTGTCGGCCACCGACTTTTCGAATGGTGACCGCAACGGCCTTGCCTGTTCGACGGGCTACTGCCATCTCGGCGGTACGGCCATCGAAGATGACGAGGCCTACGGCGCCGGCATCGTGGATGCCTATCGGTCTTTGACCAAGAAGTAAATCTGGTTGTCATGGCTGCCGCACCGTGTGTGCGGCAGCCACAACGCGCTAGTCTCAAATTTCGACCGTGAAACACGTCCCGTGAGGCGTGAACGGAAGGAGAAAAATGTCAAGTCAAGTCATGAGTGACGCGGATGTGCGCCGAGCGCTTTCCCGTATTGCCCACGAAATCGTCGAGCGCAATGAAGGCCTCGACAACGTCATGATCGTCGGGATTCGTTCTGGCGGCGTGGATCTGGCCGAAGCTGTGGCCGATCAACTCGCCCGCATCGATGGCACGCGGCCAGCCTGTGGCCACGTTGACGCAACTTTCTACCGCGACGATATTGCCATGCGCTCGGTCGCCCCGAGCGGCGTTAGCGATCTGCCTGGCGACCTTACCGGTGCCACAGTTGTGCTGGTCGACGACGTGCTCTACACCGGTCGCACTGTCCGCAGCGCCATCGACGCC
>JAYWAI010000019.1:0-2898 GCA_043782545.1 Acidimicrobiia bacterium | reverse complement strand
CACGAACCGGTGCTCGGTTTGCCCGGCGCTGACTTATAGCTATTCAAACAAAGAGTTGACCGGCGCGGCCGCAATCGCGGGCGCGTCAAGCCCCATGTGCTGCCAGGCTGCTGGCGTAGCCACTCTGCCCCGGGGCGTGCGCATCAACAAGCCGCACTGAATGAGAAATGGCTCGTACACATCTTCGACGGTTTCGGGCTGTTCGCCAATCGAAATGGCAATCGTGGTAAGGCCCACCGGGCCACCACCAAAGCGCTCGCACATGGCGCTCAAAATGGCGCGGTCAACTTTGTCGAGCCCAAGTGGATCCACGCCAAAAACTTTCAGCCCCGCTTTGGCGGTGGCCACATCGACTCGACCGTTGCCGCGTACCTCGGCGTAGTCACGAACCCGTCGTAACAGGCGGTTGGCGATACGGGGCGTGCCCCGGCTGCGACGGGCCACCTCGCTGGCACCCAAGGCATCGATGCCGACGTCCAAGATCGTGGCCGCTCGACTGACAATGAGCTCCAAATCAGCGGCAGTGTAGTAGTCCAACCGGGCCACGAGCCCGAAACGATCGCGCAAAGGGCCAGTAATCAAACCGGTTCGAGTGGTGGCACCAACCAAAGTGAATTGGGGTAACTCCAAACGGATCGAGCGAGCGGCTGGGCCTTTGCCAATCACAATATCGAGTTGGAAATCTTCCATGGCCGGGTACAGCACTTCTTCGACAGCACGACTCAAACGATGGATCTCATCCACGAACAGCACATCGCCCGGTTCAAGTTTTGTGAGGATGGCCGCCAGGTCGCCGGCCCGCTCGATAGCCGGCCCGCTGGTGACGTGCAAACCGGCATTCATCTCGCTGGCAATGATGTTGCTCAACGTGGTTTTGCCCAGACCAGGCGGCCCTGCGAAGAGCAAATGATCAGCCGCTTGGCCACGAAGTTTTGCTGCTTCCAAAATGATCGACAGGTGCTCCTTGAGCTCAGCCTGGCCCACAAATTCGGCCAGCGTTTTGGGTCGAAGCGACGTCTCGATCGAGGCATCGTCGTCGTCGGCCGGAGTCGGGGTTACCGAAAGAATTTCGTCTCTCGCCATGAGCTACCGGGCCAGCTTTTGCAGCGCAGCTCGCAACATGGCCGATGTATCGGCATCGTTCGGCAAATCGGTGGTGGCCTCACGGATTTCTTCGATCGAATACCCGAGCGCCCCAAGCGCCTCACGTACTTCGGCCTTACTGCCGCCGCTGGGCCTCGACGCGGCTCCTTTGACTCCCGACGCAGCTTGAGAGGCGATCTCGATGGTGTCGGCATCAAGCTTGATGTCGGCCAATTTTGCTTTGAGATCGATCAACAATTTGGCCGCCGTCTTTTTGCCGACACCCGGCACCAAACACAACGCCGCAATGTCGTCTTCGGCAAGAGCTTCGCGCAAAGCCATCGGGGTATGCACACCCAAAATCGACTGCGCCAGTGATGGACCGACACCGTGCACACTGCGAAGCGTCTCAAAACAGACGCGCTCATCGCGCGTCAAAAAGCCGTAGAGCTCTTGGTCGGTCTCCCGAAAAATTTGCGATGTGAACACAAACACCTCGGCTTGCGAACCAGCTGCCATAAACGCCGCAATCGAGCTTGGCGTGACCGTAACGCGGTAACCGACACCGCCAACTTCGATGATTACTTCATCAGAAAACCGGTCGATCACCCGACCGCGCAACGACCCAATCATCGGCGCGCCACCGGCGACCCCACCACGGCGGGTACACGCGCAACCGAGGCAACCCGTGCCCCAGACGAACCCGCTACAGCGGGTACGCCTAACCCCGCGTGGGCGAAGTGTGTGAGCGCAAGCGCAAGCGCATCGGCGGCGTCGACCGGTTGCAACGCTCCCTCGATTTTAAGCAGCGTGCGAACCATCAACTCCATCTGATCCTTCGTCGCCGCACCCCACCCGGCCACCGCTTGCTTGACCTGATTTGGGGTGTACTGAGCCACAGCGCAGCCTGCGTTGACCGCCTCCGCTAGCGCAATGCCGCTGGCTTGACCAACGCTCATCGCAGTGCGCACGTTGACCTGAAAAAACACTCGCTCAACAGCCACAACGGCCGGGCGATACTCGACAATCAGCGACCGTACTTCGAGTTGCAACTCAGCAAGCCGCACGGGCAATTCGTCAGACGGCGACGTGCGAATGACGCCAGCAGCCACTGCTCGCATGCTGCCGGCGCCGCGCTCGACCACGCCATAGCCACAACGAGTCAGCCCGGGATCGATGCCAAGTACGAACATAGGTACGACTCTAGTCGACCTGCGCCCGAGCGATGAGCATCTCTCTCACGCCCGGCCATTCGGCGGCCACAATCGAGAAGTAGGCGGAATCGCGCGGTCCTGGATCGTTGTACCGCGGCATGCTCGAGCGCAACACGCCTTCAAATTGCGCTCCGATGCGAGCGATTGCCGTGCGCGACTGCACGTTGCGGGCATCAGTTTTCAATTGCAGTCGCTGTACCCCCCACGCCTCAAAGGCGTGAGTCAACATCAACAATTTGGCTTCGGTATTTATCGGCGAACGTTGGGCAGAGCGAGCTAACCAGGTGCTGCCGATTTCGGCGGCGTCTGGCATCGAGTCGACATGGTTTGCCGCGTGCGCCGAGGCCCAAGATTCGATATTCAGAAATCGGGTGCTGCCAATAATTTCACTGGTGGCGGGATCGACGGTCACGAATGGCAACGAGGTGCCGGCGTCCCACTCCGAGAGTGCCCGGGCAACGTAGGCATCGGCGTCGTTTTCGCTCGATGGCACCCATGTGAATGCGTAGGTCGAGCGGTCGCGATCGGCGGCCGCTAACAACGCCCCTGCGTGATCCGCTTTTAACGGCTCAAGTCGCACATGGCGGCCAGCAAGAGTTAT
>JAYWAI010000018.1:0-2899 GCA_043782545.1 Acidimicrobiia bacterium | reverse complement strand
ATCAACGCAATCGTGCCAGCATGCTCATACGGGCGTTGATACGAACCAACCCAACCAGCATCAATCGAACCGTTGCTGTTATCTGGCAACGCCTGATTATTCACCAAACCATTGCCCAACGCCTGACCATACGCGTCATACCGGAACGGGCCACCCGTATACTTTCCAGGGCCATCAGCCGTGTCACCACTGCCCGTGGAACCGAACCGTTGCGTCTCAGTGATGATCGCCGGTTTCAACAGGATCGTCGCGGTCGCCGATGTCGACGCCGTTGATGATGTGATCACACGAGTACCCGAAGCGCCAGGGACCGTGAGCGTCTGATCGGCGGTCTCAACCGACACCTTTCCCGCCGCGGCTTGCACATCCGCGCGCTCCACTATCCCAGCGCCAGGCGTCGAACTCACAGCCACACTGGTTGAAGGTTTCAGGCCAGCGACCACCACCAACACACGATTCGCATCACCAGCCGACACGCTCCCAGCCGTATGCGAAAGCCCGGCCGTCGTCACCGACGTACCCGTCGATGCTTCGACAGCTGTCGCGTTCACACCCCGAAACACCGACATCGCTAACGCAGCAGACTGAGACCCAGACCACGAAAACACCACAGAAGTATCACCAGCCTGACGCACCCGACGAAACACAAGCGTCTTAGACACCGTCGTAGACGTCGCAGTCGTCACCAACACCCAACCCGACGGCGTCACCGGCAACACACCCGTACAATCATGCATCGCCTGGTTGTTCATCCGATTGTTCTAGCGAACCGGCCTGCGAAGACCGAAGAGACCATCGTTCAATCAAAACTCCGAGAACGAGTGCGATTAGAAAAATAACCGCCATACCACACGTAGCTATCAGGAACATCCCGACCGACGCTCGGTAAGAACGGGACCCCTCGTCGACAAACCGCTCGATACCAAAAAAGACGGCCACGAAAAACCAAAACGCTATTCGTAACGCTGGCAAAACTTCGCGAAATGGCATTTTGGAGCGGCGGGCCATACGCCAGTCAAGCGTGTCCGTGGGACAAGCGGTACCTTTGGAGTCAATCATCGCTGCCTACATCAAACTCTTCAAACGGATCAGTGTCTCGTGCCCGACCCGGATGTAAATCGCCACGCAGGCGACGCAATTCCGGCAAAGCGAAATGATCTTTGACCCGATCGGCAGCTTCCTTCATGCGAATCACATCGTCAAGCGAAGCCGCCGGCACGAGCACGCCGCGAGCAACTTCAAATAGCACTGACGACTTATCAAGCTCACGGAACGTAATTTCGGTCTCGTTCGGACCCACGGCAGACAACAAAATATCGACTGGCCCGCTTGACGTACTCCACTGCGTATTCGAGGCAAAATCGGCAACATCTAACTCGCGGTCAACAGTCACTCCGAGCTCGATCAGCGCCGCCACAACACGTTGAATATTCTCGAGCGTCGCCTGGACCATCATGTCCACATCTTGAGTGACGTAGTACACCGCCCCATGGAGCATTCCTGAAACCCCACCAATCGCAACGTATGAAACGCCGCACCGGTTAAAAACCTCAACAATACGAGGTAGGTCAAACGACGAATCAGGAGAATTATCCCAGTCACTCACAGGCAAGCGCAGGCTTCCCGCGTGTCGAGTCACGAGACACATCAACGCACGGATCATCAGCCGTCCGCGGCGGAAGCGTTGGGTAACGGCCAGCAGCTCGACGCCCCGCTTCGGGCGGCCGAACTCGACCCTCGAGCCAAAGCGAGTACACACGAATCACGTCATCAAGACACAACACCTCAGTGTCATAACCAGACAAGGCCGCCACACCGCGCCGAAACTCGCCCTCGCCAACTTCGGCAATTACGCGCCCAACTTTGCGTCGAACCGACCCACTCACATCAACCAACATTCACGACTCCTCCCCCAAACCTAAACCACCAAATCACTGCAGACCCACGTTTTGGTCAAGCTGTCAACAACTAGAATTTTCGCCTCAACCTAGCTGTACAACGTCGACCATACAGCAAAGGGCAAGAAGCCAACAGCCAGCGAGAGAGTCGCTTTGACCATCAAGCCCGGCGAATCTTTAAGGGTTCCTCTGGGACCGAATTCGGGTCGGCCCTCCCGATCCCAAACCGCCAACGCCCCGAACATGCCAAGGCCGGTTGCTAGCGCGCATACGGCACAAACGACCAACGGCATCGTGCGAGGTCGGGTAAATAGAAATATCACGAAGTCCAAAGCGGCAACTCCAACGGAGTTCCAAAACAATTCCAAATTGATCTTGCTACTTCGCACGATTGTTCCGAGCATACTTCCAAACTGCGAGCGGCAAATGAACGCCTAACTGGTAAAACGCGAAGCCCATGCCGAATCCAAATATCGCTCGCGCCGTGTTCGAATTCCGAGATAGGTATGTGACGCCCGCATTTACCAAACTATGGCCAGCACGCCGAAAGTCGCCAGCAAGCGCGGCTCCCCCCGCCGCTGTCAAATGAGCACCGATCGAAACGTTCGTCATAAATACAGCAGCGCCGCAAACAGTCACGGCAACGCCCATCGTTGCAGCTGTCGCAAAAGCGCACCCGCCGAGTAGAAATATGCTCGCAAAACCCGTTCCGGTCGCTACCTTGTCGGCAAAGTCAGCGACTTTCGTGCCGACGACCTTGGCGACGCGAACTACGGGTTGGATCACTTCGCTGTTCACGAATGTCACAGCTTTCCCGACAGTCGAATCCCATCCGTTTTGAACAGCATCACTTATGACGTCTGGAACCAAATCGCCTAAACCAAATTTGCCGGTGAGGTCGTAGCCGTTGATGGGGTCGGTGGGGTAGATGTAATCATTCGGGTTGCCGCCTTCGACCGGGTCCAGGGCGGTGAAACGTCCGAGTGACGGGATATACGGCC
>JAYWAI010000017.1:0-2902 GCA_043782545.1 Acidimicrobiia bacterium | reverse complement strand
GCCAACGCTGCGCAATTTGTGCCCAGCGGATTGGTCGAATCAACCCGGCCGTGGGGTGGCAAAGCTCGCATTTTGCAGACCGATCTGGTGAATGCGCTCATTTTTCAAACAGCGCGATCGGCAATTGTGCTCTCGGGGCCGGTAACGATCGAGGAACTCGACCGCGTTGCGGCGGTCGTGGTTGCTATGAGCCCACCGCTATGAGCCCACCGCTATGAGCACCGCGAACCGAGTGGCATGAGCTACCTCATTCGCACGGAAAATCTCACCAAAAAGTTTGGTCGGATCACCGCGGTAGATGCCTTGAGCATCGAGGTCGGCGAAGGCGAGTTGTTTGGATTCTTGGGGCCAAACGGCTCGGGGAAATCTACCGTGATTCGCATGCTTCTGGGGTTGGTGTTTCCCACCAGCGGTGAGGTGGAGTTGTTGGGAGCGCGCTCGAAATCCGACCGCTTACGAGCGCTGCGAGACGTCGGCGCGATGATCGAAGGGCCTGGCTTCTACCCGGGTATTTCGGGTCGTCGCAACCTCATGATGTTTGACGCCGCCGGCCCTGGAAGTTCGGTTCGCGGTCGACGCAATCGAGTTGGTAACGCCCTCGAGCAGGTCGGATTGGCGGGGATAGATCGACGCCCCGTGAGGACCTATTCGATGGGGATGAAGCAGCGTCTCGCTCTGGCGAATGCCATTCTTCGTCATCCAAAATTGCTCGTGCTGGATGAGCCCACCAACGGTCTTGATCCACAGGGAATCCGCGAATTGCGTGATCTTTTTTTGCAGCTTGTTGCCGACGGCACGACGATTTTTCTCTCGAGTCACTTGTTGGCCGAAGTCGAATTGCTCTGTACGTCGACGGCGATGATGTCAAGCGGTCGCCTCGTAGCCCTCGGCACAATTGAAGAGTTCACCAGGCCTACTGGGCGCATGATCGCCGAGCGGTACACGCTTGAAGACGCCTACCTGCAAGCCACTGGAGGTAGCGGCGATGCTCGGCGTTGAACTTGGACGGCTCATTGGCCGACCCCGTACATGGGTGACGATCGCGTTGCTGGCAGCGCTTCCCGTGGTGATTGGAATTTTTCTTCGGGTTACGCACATCGGCCCGAAGCCTGGCCAAGGTCCAGCGTTGCTGTCGGAAGTATTGAGCAATGGCACGCTGTTTCCTGCCGCCGCGCTGGCGATCATTTTGCCAATCTTCCTACCCATAGCCACTGCGGTTATGGCCGGCGACATGATCGCGGGCGAGGCCAATGCGGGCACGTTGCGTTACGTGTTAGTGCGGCCGGTTTCTCGGACATGGCTGCTGATCTGCAAGCTCATCGCCATCGTTGTTTTTGTATTTCTGACTGTCATCGTCGTAGCTGGCGTGGGCTATCTGGCGGGCAGTTCATTGTTTGGGCTCAAGCCGGTGACCACGCTGTCGGGTACTGCGGTCACGACCACGGAAACGGTGGGCAGAACTCTGGTAACCGTGTTGTATATCGGCACGTCCATGCTCGGGCTGGGTTCGATTGCTCTGTTTGCGTCGACCCGTACTGACTCGCCGCTTGCCGCGGCCATGACTGCTTTGGGGGCGTTTGTGACGTCACAGGTTTTGGATCTCGTTGATGCGGCGCGATCAATTCGACCATTTTTGCCGACGCACTATTGGCTCAGTTTCGTCGACTTGTTTCGTGATCCCATTTTGTGGAGAAATGTGCAACGCGGCTTTGCCCTCCAGGCCGGATACATCGTGGTTTTTCTTTTGGCGGCGTGGGCCAGTTTCGCCACAAAAGACATCTCCAGCTAGTCGTTCGACAATAGACAGGCCGAACCATCGGTACTGGCTCTTGGCTCGCGAGGTAACAATCTCAACTCGTGGCGAAGTCGATGATCAGCTCGGCGAGTCGCTCTGGCTGATCCCAGCACACCAGAGTTTTGCAGTCAGGGATCATGACCAAACGGGCGGTCGGAACGTCGGCGCAAAAACGTTGAGCCAATGCCGGCTTGAACGCCTTATCGTCGGCGCCCCATGCGACAAGGAACGGAAGCTTCGTTGAACGCAGCGCCGCCGCTGCCTGGTTGGTGACGTCGGGGCCAAACGACTTGATCACCTTGCGAGCGTCGCGTCGCACCAGTTTGTTGGCCAGCAACGCATTGGCCCACCGATCGATTTTGACGGCATCGACGCTGTTGGTGAGCCGACCAAAGACAAACGGAAGTCGCCACAGCGCCCGAAGTTTCAGCATGTGACCGAGCATGGCAAAGCTCCCGGGCACGTAGGGCAGCAGCCGGAAATAGCCAAAGATCTTTGGTGGAAAATCGTCATACATGTCGCAATTCGTCAAGACCACTCGACCGACTCGACGAGAAAAATTTGCGGCGACTACTTGCGCGATGGCTCCGCCGCTGTCGTTGCCGACGACAGTAGCGTCAGACACTCCGAGGTGTTTAAGCAACTCATCGATGGCGCGGGCTAGACCGTTCCCTGACAGATCGGCGTCGGCGTTGGCTGGAAGCCGGTGTGCCCCCATCGGGAGAGTCGGAAAAATGCATCGGAACTTGTCGGCTAGGAGCCCCGGCATTTTGTCCCAATGCGATGCGTCAGCAAGGACGAGATGCAAGAACACGATCACCGGCCCGTCGCCGATATCGCGGTACTCGATGGTGCCGAGGTGTGTAGGGCACGCTTGGGGATCTGGCCAGAAAGTTCCGCTCTGAGAACTCATGTCGGTGCGCCCCATCCTTGCGCGAATTCTGTCATGACGCGGCCGGGTCGTGGATCTTGGCTGCTGTGGTGAGATCGAAGTAGTCGCGCCACACCGTGATGCGGCCGGCATGTACTTCGAACACGCTGTTCACGGGCAGTTCACGCCACCCGTGGTCAAGCCGATGCCGATCGAGCCGCTCCAAAAAAACCAAC
>JAYWAI010000016.1:0-2909 GCA_043782545.1 Acidimicrobiia bacterium | reverse complement strand
GGCCGTGCTCATCGTGACTCACAGTCGCGACGTTGCGGCGCAAACTGATCGCGAGATTCGACTTTTTGATGGGCAGGTCGCGGCATGACATCGACTCTCGCAGTTGCCGATCATGTTTCTCGATCGTTCGGCTCAGAGGCGTCAATCGTGCAAGCCGTGAACGACGCCAATTGCTGTATCCAAACAGGCGACAGAATTGCCCTGTGCGGCCAGTCGGGATCAGGAAAATCGACCCTTCTTCACCTTCTCGCCGGTCTGGATTCGCCGACCCACGGGACCGTTTCATGGCCCGCAATTGGGTCGAGATCTGAACTACGGCCAGGAAAAGTCGGCGTAGTTTTTCAGTCACCAAGTCTGATTCCCGCTCTGTCGGTGCTCGAAAACTGTGCGCTTCCATTGCTTCTCATGAAACTGGACAGCGAGACGGCGCAGGCAAAAGCGCTGACCGCACTGGTTGCACTCGACCTTGACCATCTCGCTCACAAGCTGCCTGAGGAAATATCGGGCGGCCAGGCTCAACGGGTGAGTGTGGCCCGAGTTTTGGCGAGCGATCCACACCTGATTTTGGCCGACGAGCCAACCGGACAACTCGACCATGTGACCGGCAGCCGAGTTATCGACGTGCTCATCGCCGCCGCCGACATCGCCGGAGCGGGACTTTTGGTGAATACTCACGACGAGGCCATTGCCGATCGATTCGCCCTGCGATGGACGATGAGCAGCGGCCGGTTGTTCATGCCGAGAGTCGGGGCATCATGATCGCCCCGATGTGGCTCGGTGGCCTCATGCGGCGGCGGCGGGCACGCCTGGTGGGCACGAGCATCGGCGCCGCGCTCGCCGTGGGCCTGCTGTCGTCGATCGGCACGTTTCTCGCCGCGTCGAAGGCCACCATGACCCAACGTGCCTCGACCAGCGTCAACATTGATTGGCAAGTCGAAGCGCAACCTGGTGCCGACCCGACAGCGCTACTGACCGCCGTGACCAAATTTCGCGGTATCAAAGCTGCAGTACCGGTCGGTTTTGGCAAGACCGCGGGTTTCGAATTGACCTCAGGCAACTCGACGCAAACAACTGGGCCCGGTGTGGTGCTCGGGATGCCAGCCAACTATCGAACGGTATTTCCCGATGTGATTCGGGACCTCTCCGGTGCCACGACCGGGGTGCTGCTCACCCAACAGACGGCCGCAAATCTGCATGCCGCTCCAGGCGATTCGATCACCATGCGACTCGCGTCACTCCCGCCGGTGACGCTCAAGATTGACGGCATCATCGACGTCACAGCCGCCGATTCGATATTTCAAAAAGTTGGAGCGCCGCCGCAGTCACAACCCAAAGCACCACCGGACAACGTGCTCGTGCTCCCGATCGAACAGTGGCACACCATTTTCGATCCGCTTGCCGTCACCAGACCCGATTTGGTTACCACGCAAATACATGCCGACGTCAACGAGCCGTTGCCATCGGATCCGTCAGCGGCCTACTTCAAGATCGAAAGCGAAGGTAGAAATCTCGAACTCGCTCTCGCCGGTACCGGTCTTGTCGGCAACAACCTTGGCGCAAAACTCGGATCGGCAAGAAGCGATTCGCTGTACGCGCAGGTGCTCTTCCTTTTCCTCGGCGTGCCCGGGGCTGTCCTGGCGGGTCTGCTCACCATTACGGCGGCATCGGCCGGAGCGACCCGACGACGACGAGATCACGCTCTGCTTCGAACTCGTGGCGCCTCAGTTAAACAGCTGCTGCGCCTCGCCCTGGCTGAGTCGATTTTCACGACCGCGATCGGCTCAGCGGTCGGGTTGGCCACCGCACTCGTCGTGGGTCGCGTCGCGTTTTCGTCGACGTCATTTGGCACCTCATTTTCTAACGCGGCGGGGTGGGCATCGGCTTCAGTATTCGTCGGCGCAATGATCGCGGGTTTGGCCATTTTGTGGCCAGCGTGGCGTGATGCCCGAGAGACCTCCGTTGCTGCGGCCCGACGCACCGTTGGTCGCTCCGCAAACCCACGATGGATGCGATACGGCCTTGATGTGATCTTGCTCGCACTCTCGTGGCTCGTGTTTTGGCTCACCAGTCGTAACGGTTTCAGACTCGTCTTGGCCGTAGAAGGTATCCCGACAATTTCCGTGAACTATTGGGCCTTCGCCGGTCCAGCATTGCTGTGGGTCGGCGGCGGACTTCTCGTTTGGCGGATCGCTGTGATGGCGTTGCAGCACGGCCAGCCGATCGTGCGACGGCTTATACAACCAATATCGGGAGGCCTTGCCGAAACGGTTGCTGCCTCGATGGGACGCCAGCGCAAACTCTTGGCCAGAGGGCTCGCCGTGATCGCGCTCACTGCCGCGTTTGCCAGTTCGACTTCGATCTTCAACTCGACGTACCAACAACAAGCCGAAGTCGACGCAGTGCTCTCCAACGGTGCCATGGTCACCGTCGTCAATTCACCTGGCGTCACCACAGGCCCAGAACATGCCGCACAACTCGCCGCAGTGTCCGGCGTGCGGTCAGTGACGCCACTACAACACCGATTCGCATATGTGGGGGCCGACCTTCAGGATCTCTACGGCGTCGACCCAGCCACAATTGTGGCAAGCACAAAACTGCAAGACACGTATTTCACCGGCGGTTCAGCGAACGCCCTCATGACAAAATTGGCCACCCAACCGAACGCTGTTCTGGTGAGCCAGGAGACTGTGAAAGACTTTCAACTCAAGCCGGGTGACACCATAAAACTGCGGCTGCAAGATGGACGCACGAAGCAATACACACCAGTGCCGTTCGTATACGTGGGTATCGCGAAGAAATTTCCATCGGCGCCGAGCGACAGCTTTATCGTGGCCAACGCCTCGTACATCGCTGCGTCCACCGGCACCAACGGCGTGGGAACCTTCCTCATCGACACCGACCCACGCGGT
>JAYWAI010000015.1:0-7692 GCA_043782545.1 Acidimicrobiia bacterium | reverse complement strand
CCACATTGAAGGGCCGAGTACCCAGGTACGTGTATGGCGCAGTGTTGAGCACAATCGTGAAAAACGCCGGACCGGTTGATGCGGTGAGATCGGCGCCGTCAGCCACGATCGAGTGCGCATGATCGGGTCGATCGAATCCGTTCACCCAGGTTTTCACGGCGCTGTAGGCGAAGAGTGGGTGCCCCGCCCAGCGCTTGACGGAGTTGTGTCGCTCGACTTCGTGCACGACGGCAGCGTCAAACCCAACCCCGCAGTGAAATACGAAATAGCGATCATTGGCTTTGCCAAGGCCGACGCGACGAATCGCATTCCGGCCTAGCGCTTCGAGCACCACGTCGACGGCCTCGACGGGGCCGTGCGGCAACCCGAGTGATCTGGCGAACACGTTGGTGCTCCCACCCGGCAACGCGGCAATGGCGCAATCGGTGCCGACGAGTCCGTTGGCGGTCTCATTCAGCGTGCCGTCGCCACCCAACACCACCACGCATTCGGTGCCGTTGTGGGCCGCGCCACGAGCTAGTCGAGCAGCGTGACCACGGCGAGATGTTTCCGCCACGGTGACGGAATGCTCGGCGGCAAGCTTGCTTTGCACGATGACTCTGGTGCGCGCATTGACCGACGATGCCGATGAGTTGACGAGGAGGAGAAGCTTCACGCGCCTCCATTCTGACCGGTCGACGCCGCTATCTGAATTGTCGACGCGAAGAAAACTTTTCCCTGATCGCCTCGGCGATTTGGAACGCTCGTGAATTTGGGCACAAACTTACCGAGTGAATGTGATCGTATGCGTCAAACAGATCCCAGATCCAGCGTCCCCCGGTGCTCTGGATGCCAACAATGCTCTCAAGCGTGAAGGAAAACTCATCCTTGACGAGTCCGACAGTTACGGCGTCGAGATGGCGTTGCAACTCGTGGATGCTGCGGGAGGTGGCGAGGTGACCTTGGTTTCAATGTCGCCTGGCGACGATCTTTCCGGCTTGCGTCAAGGGCTCGCTATGGGTGCCCAGAAGGCCATTGTTATTAGCGACCCGGCGCTCAAGGGATCTGATGCCCTCACGACCGCCAAGGTATTGGCTGGCGCCATCAAACGTGCCGGCGGCGCCGACTTGATTTTGGCGGCCACCGAATCCACCGACGGTTACACCGGCACCGTGCCTGAGCAAATCGCCGCGGTGCTGGGTTTGCCCAGCGTCACCTTCGCCAAGAAGGTTGCCGTATCTGATGGCGTGGCGCACATCCAACGCCAAACCGAACTCGGTTACGACGAAGTGGAATGCCCGCTGCCGGCCGTGCTGAGCCTCACCGCTGGCGTGGTTGAGCCCCGCTATCCCAGTTTCAAAGGCATCATGGCCGCCAAATCAAAGCCGGTTGACACCGTTACTGCTGCTGACCTCGGCGTGACCGTGGTTGGTTGGGCGGGCGCTGGCCAAGAGATTGTCAACGTCACTGCCGCCGAGGCTCGCCAAGCTGGCGAAATCGTCGAAGACGACGGCGAAGGTTTCGCGAAGATTGTGGCCAAGCTCGAAGAGCTCAAGGTCATCTGAGAAAAGGGATAGAGGAAAAATCATGGGAATCTCAAAAATTTGGGTACACGCAGAAGCATCGAATGGCAAAGTTGCCACGATTACTCTGGAATTACTAGCTAAGGCTCGCACGCTTGGCGCCACCGTCGAAGCGTTCTACGCCGGCGATGCCTCTGGCATTGCGGCTGAATTGGGCGACCACGGCGCCACAACCGTGCATGCCACCGGTGATCTCGGCGGCCACCTGGTTGGTGCCGCTCTTGGCGCAGCTGTTGCCGCAGCGGTGGCGAGTGGCTCGGGCCCTGACCTGGTGATGTTTGGCCAAACCTACGACGGCCGCGATACTGCCGCTCGTTTGTCGGTTGCCGCTGACCGCACGGTATTGACCAACAACCTGGACCTCACCGTTGACGGCGATTCGGTCACTGCCACCACCGCCATATTCGGCGGCAACACGCTGGTGACCACCAAGTTTGCGGGGTCAGGGCCGTTTATTGCCCTATTCCGTCCGAAGTCATTCGCCGCAGAGTCAGCAGGTGGCTCGGCAGCTTCCGTGTCCGCGCTGACTGTGCCTGATCTGGGCGCTGCGGGCGGGGCGAAGCTGATCAATAGCCACGTGGAGGAAACCACAGGCCCCAAGCTGGATGAAGCCGCAGTCGTGGTTTCCGGTGGCCGTGGGCTGGGCGAAGCGGGCAAGTATGAGATGATCGAGACGCTGGCCAAGCTGGTCAAGGGTGCGCCTGGCGCATCGCGGGCCATTGTGGACGCTGGCTGGGTGCCGTATTCGTACCAAGTTGGCCAAACCGGCAAAGTGGTGAAGCCCAATGTGTATATCGCCTGTGGCATCTCCGGAGCGACGCAGCACATGGTGGGTATGAAGGGCTCAAAGAACATCATTGCCATCAACAAGGACAAGGAAGCCCCGATTTTCGGCATTGCCGACCTTGGCATCGTGGGCGATGTCCACAAAGTATTGCCAAAATTGATCGAAGCGCTCCAAGCTCGGAGTTAACCAAACCTTTAACTACCCATTTGGGTATAACACAGCTATAACGCAACAGTGGGCGGGCCGAAAGGCCCGTCCACTGGCATTTTTGCCCCTTTTTCAGGAACTACTTAAAGTGACGAACCTACCTTGACGTAACAACAAGCATGTATTTAACGATTCCCGCCAGAAAAGTTAAGAAAGTGCCAAATTTTAGCTACAGCTTTGCCAAGTCTTTACCGTTACTTAACTCATCAACACAGCGGCGAGCGGAGCAACTGTGACAAAGAGTGAGGAACTCAAAATGACAACACTTACGGCGGTCAAGAACACCACAGAAGTCAACCCAGCGGGAAAGACCTCTGAAGAACTCACCACCTACCTGGCCAACGGCACCATCGTGGAGCGCGAAATTCTCGCCGCCCGCACGACTGCCGCCCCAGCGTGGCTCACCGACATCAACGCTTCACAGAGCGTTGAGCGCCCGAGCATCACGGCCATCATCCCGGCCCGCAACGAAGCCAAGAATCTCCCCTTCGTGCTCGCAGCCATCCCGGCCTACGTCGACGAAGTGATCTTGGTTGACGGTCACTCGACTGACGACACCATTGCCGTTGCTCAAGCCCTCATGCCCACCATCGTGGTTGTTCACCAACAAGGCAAAGGCAAGGGCAACGCCCTCATCGAAGGCTGCGCTGCAGCTACCTGCGAAGCCCTTGTGCTGCTTGACGCCGACGGCTCCACCCACCCAGCCGAAATTGGTCGCTACGTTGACGCCCTCGTTCGTGGCGCCGACTTCGTCAAAGGCAGCCGGTACATGTCAGAAGGCGGCAGCGGCGACATCACTAAGCTGCGTGGCTTCGGCAACAAGGCCCTCACCAAGACGGCCAACATGCTCTACGGCACCCACTACACCGACCTGTGCTACGGCTACAACGCAGTGTGGGCAAACAAAGTGGGCATTCTGGGCCTCAATGGCGACGGATTCGAAATCGAGACCATGATGAACCTGCGGGTTGCCAAGGCCGGCTTCAAAGTGGCCGAGATCCCCAGCTTCGAACACGAGCGCATCTTCGGGACCAGCAACCTGCGCACCTTCCGTGACGGCATGCGGGTGCTGCGCACAATCGTGAAGGAGCTCGTGTGGAAGCCGGGCAAGCGCAAGGTTGCTACCCCGGACGTGGTGATCGCTGGGCCGATCCACAATGTGATTTCATTCACCGGTACGAGCAATGTCCTCGACATCGCTCAAGCAGCCTGAAGGATCTGAACAACATGTCACGCTCAAACAAGCCGGCTAAATCGGCGAATCGCAAACCCAGCATCTGCGTGGTTGGACCGGGCACGAAGTTTCTCTCGGGCATTTCGTACTACGTATACGCACAAGCCGAGGCTCTGTCTGGGACCTTCGACACCTCGTCAATTCTCATCCGAAATATGCTCCCAAAGTTTTTATACCCAGGCTCCAAGCGAGTGGGTAAGCAAATCGCCAACCTCTCGATGCCGAAGAATGTTCCGCTATTCGACGGCATCGATTGGTTCTGGCTCCCCTCGATCTTCCAGGCCATCTGGTTCCTGCGCAAGCATCACCCCGACACACTCCTGATCCACTGGTGGACCGGGACCGTGCTGCACTCGTACCTTGCGTTGGCGTGGGCGGCGCGCAAGATGGGCATCGAAGTGGTCATCGAATTCCACGAAAGCCTTGACCCCGGCGAGCAAGATCGCCCACTCGTGGCCAAGTACGTCAACACCTTTGCACCCAAATTGTTCGCTATAGCTACCAAGTACACGACCCACACCGAGCACGATCGCATGCTCATCATGGAGCGGTACGGCATCGCCGGCACCGACATCACGGTGATCCCCTTGGCCACGTTCGAAAACTATGCCGCTCAATCCGATGATGCTCCTGTGCTTGAGCAACGCGATCGTGAAGATGATGGCGTGATCGACTTGCTGTACTTCGGCATCATCCGCCCCTTCAAAGGTGTCGATGATCTGGTGGAAGCGTTTGACATGATGTCGCCTGATGAAGTCAGCCGGTACCGCCTGACCGTTGTTGGCGAGACCTGGGAAGGCTGCGACCGGCCGGCTGAATTGATTGCCAAATCGCCATATGCCGATCGCATCAACTTCGTGAATCGCTATGTGACCGACGAAGAAGTCAACCGCTACTTCGCCAACACCGACATGGTCGTGCTGCCCTATCACCGTTCGTCGCAAAGTGGCCCGCTGCACGTGGCCATGGCCTACGGGTTGCCTATCGTGATTACTCGGGTCGGCGGCCTCGTCGAGGGCGTCGAGGGTTACGAAGGAGCGGTACTCACCGAGGCCAAAAACCCCAGCGCGTTGCTCGAATCGATCCGACTCGCCACCCCTTTGGTGGGAAGCGCATTCACAACCACTCATACTTGGGCCAAAGTGGTCGATGGATATGCGAGCCTCGCTGGTATCGCGGCCACAACGACTGCGACGCCAGAACGGCTTCACGCCGCTTAACCCAAGTTGCGTGAGCCAGTGGCTCATTGGGAAATCCGAGAGCCACCCAAGTCTTTGGAGTCGGCAATGCGGATAACTCATGTGGTTGGCAGATATCACCCATCAATGGGTGGTGTCGAAATCACGGTCATTCATTTGGCCCAAGGTATGGCCGCACTTGGCCACGAGGTCGAAGTATTCACGGTGCAACACGAGCCCGGCCTCCCGCTAGTCGAAGAGCATGAAGGTGTAACGATCCGCCGGTTCGCCCCGGCAGTGAGGAGCTACAACTACGCAATCGCCCCCAAGATGTTCCAATCGCTCGCCGACACCCGGCATCCCTTACTCGGGAAATCGGGTGTCGGCGAGTTTCCGCGTGTTGTGCACGGCGAGTCCCCTCGTGTTGTGCACGGCCACAGCTACCACACGGTGGTGCCGTTAGCGGCCAAGAGGGCCAAGGCCGACGCGTTTGTTTTCAGCCCGTACTATCACGGCACCGGGCATACGTTTTTGCGGGCTGCATTGCACAAGCCGTATCACCTTTTGGGCAAAGGGATCTTCGGCGCCGCCAGCGCAGTGGCCTGTTTGTCGCAGGCCGAGGCCGATTTGGTCGAGCAAGACTTCGCGGGCACTGCTCGCAAAATCACCGTGATCTCCAACGGCGTCGAGGCGGCGTTGGCGCATGCGCTGCCATTCCCCGAGGCAACCGCTCACGGCGAAGTTGTGATTGTGGCGTCCGGGCGACTGGCGCCCTACAAGCAATTCGAACGAGTCGTGGAGGCTGTACCTTTTTTGCCGGCGCATTATCGGTTGGTGATCACGGGCGAAGGACCGTCGCGGGCGTCGATCGAGTCGCGAATCGCCGCCCTTGGTGTTGGCGACCGGGTATCGCTCAAGGGCCACATTCCTCGCGAAGAGTTGCTCCGTTGGATGCGCACGGCCAAGGCCATCGTGAGCATGAGTGAACAGGAGTCCCAGGGCCTCGTGCTGCTCGAGGCCATTGGCGCAGGCGCGGTCGCCGTTGCATCAGATATCGCCGCTCACAAAGACGTGGCGCGTGAAACTGCCGGGCCCATCACACTGGTGCCTACCCACGCGGGCGGCGCGGTGGTAGCTCAAGCAATCGTGGCGCAGATTGCTACGCCTCACTCGAACGGTGTCGTGCCCTTATGGGGTGAAGTTGTCGACAACATGCTGGGGCTCTACGAACGGGCTATTTCGGTCTCGGCCGGAACTGCCCGAGATCGCAGCACACGGGCTGTTCACCGCATGTCCAAGGTGTAAATACCGCTGATGTCTACGCCTGCTGTGCTCGAACGGGCTCGTGCCGATCCGGCCGTCACACCCAGAGCGATCGTCTACATTTCGCCCGACGAACCGCTCGTCATTGGTGGCGTGCTTATTCGACGCGCCCTCAAACAAATGCGACCGATGTTGCCGGTGTGGGTTGGGTTCGTGGTGGCCTGCGGGCTGCTCACGGTGTCGTTTTGGAACGCCCGGCTGGACCCACAGGGCAAGATGCACTATCACCTGTTTTGGTTAGCGGTCGTAGCGTTTCTCCTTCCGGCCGGACGCAAAATGATGTCGCCAACGACTCGATCTTCTGATCGAGTCATGACGATTTTGGCTCTGGGCCTATTGAGCTACGTGCCCAAAATTTTGTTCAACCCGGGCGGCCCGATTTACTTCGACGAGCTCGCTCACTACGTCCAAACCGAGCGGCTGTATTCCGATGGACACTTGTTTACTTACAACGGACTCGTGCACATCGTGGAGGACTACCCGGGCCTCCACACGCTCACGGTGAGCCTGCGCCACATCACAGGGCTCAGCACGTGGACAACAAGCCTGGTGTTGATTTTTGTGTTGCACCTCACGATGCTGCTCGGCGTCTACAGCCTGGCCAAGGTGGTGACCGGTTCGTCGCATACGGCCGGGATTGCCGCCTTTTTGGCTGGTGTTGCCCCTGGCCTGTGGTTCTTCAATTCGCAGTTTGCCTACGAGAGTTTGGCCATTGTGTTGTTTATGTGGGCCATCGTGTGCTTTGTCACTATGACCAAGGCTCCCGTCGGGAGCCGGCGGCGCACCGGATTCATGATCACCGGGCTGGTGTGTGCCGGCGGCATGGGTGTGACTCACCACCTCACGAGCTACATGCTGATTGCTCAGCTGGCATTCATGACCGGCATCATGGCGTGGCGGTGGATTCGGCGCAAGGAGAAATTTGTCAACCTGCGCGATACAGCGTTTGTATTCGTGGTGGTGGTCACGGTTGTGGGCTGGTGGCTCTTCAAACAAGCCCCCAAGACGGCGAGCTACCTGGGTCCCTACATCAAAAAGGGCACCACAGAACTCGGCAACATGTTGACTGGCAAGGGCGGTGCGGCCGTCACCAAATCGGGGCCACCAGCACCCAAGCGCAAACTCTTTGCTGGCAGCACGATTCCAATTTACGAGCAATTATCGGCATTTGTCACTCCGCCGGGAATCGGCTTCTTTGGATTTTTGGGATGGCTCAAAGCTCGCAAGGCCTACGGCAAAAGCGCTGGGCTTGGTGCCGTGGTGGTGATGGCGGGAATCTACGTTGCCGTGTTCCCCATGTTTTTGTCTGCCACTGGAAACGAAGGCGCCCGCCGAAGTTGGGCATTTACGTACTTCTTCGTCGGCGTTCTCATCGCGTGCTGGATGGCACAACGGAACCAA
>JAYWAI010000014.1:0-2930 GCA_043782545.1 Acidimicrobiia bacterium | reverse complement strand
GCCCGATGTGGGTGACGCGTCGATATCGATAATCGTGTCCTTCAGACCGCCCACGGCACAGGCAATCGGGGCCGCTCCATATCGCATGGCTTGCATTTGAGCCAGGCCGCACGGCTCAAATCGGCTGGGCATCAAAAACAGGTCGGCACCGCCAAAGAGCCGGTGTGACAATCCGTCGTCGTATCCTTCGCGAAACGCCAATGTGTGTGGATACTGGGCCGCGAGCGCTCGCAAACGTCCGGCCATGGCGGCGTCGCCAGATCCCAAGATGCCGAGCTGCGCGCCGAGGCCATCCAAAAACGGTACACACGCCATCGCCAGGTCGACGCCCTTTTGATCAGCCAGGCGAGTGACCATGGTGATCATTGGCCCGCGGCTGTCGGGCAGGCCCAGCTCGGCGCGCAACTTCGCGGTGCAGAGTTTTTTGCCACGCGGTTCCCCAGCAGAAAACGTGGCAGGAAGATGATCGTCGGTTTCAGGATTCCAAATTTCTGTGTCGATCCCGTTGATGATGCCGACAAAATATTGGCCCTTGTTGCGTAACAGCTCGTCGAGGCCGAATCCCATTTCGGGCTGCAACACTTCAGCGGCATAGGCCGGCGACACCGTCACGGCAATGTCCGACATTCGTATCGCGCCCGCTAGCGGATTACACGCAGAGTGCCATTCAAAGGCGGCGGCGCGGTCGCCAAAGTTGGTCAGCCAACCAAGATCGGTGGTGCCCTGATACCCGAGTGTATGAATCGTCAACACACTCGGTGGCAGGTGATCAGCCAACGCTAATGTCATGGACGTGTGCCAGTCGTTGAGATGCAACACATCGGGCTGGGCCGATCGGCAGAGATCGACGAGAGCGGCCGAAAATGCGAAGAACCGCCGATCGTTGTCGGGCCATCCTGTGCCATCAGGATGCAGGTACGGGTGCGCGCGCCGAATGCCAGGCGAGTCCACAAGAACCACTTCGCCGATTCCCGGGATCGCGCCAAAACGTGCCCGAGCCGGCCCGGCCCAATGGGGTACGTCAAGGGTCTCAACACGTTCGTCGACGAGTTCTGTGCCGAAGTAGTCGGGAATGGCCACGACGACGTCGACGCCTTGCCGACGCAACTCCTTGACCAATCCAGCCGACGCTTGCGCCAGCCCGCCCACCGACGCGAGCGGGGCGAACTCAGCAGTCGCAAAAAGAACCTTCACGAGTATCTATCGACCATTCGGCGTGACGCCCAAGCGATTTTGCAAGGCGCGCACTTTTTTCGGGTAATGAGCGCGGCCGTATTCGGGCTGTTGCTTCACCACAATTTCCAACAATTCGTCGTGTTGCGCAGTTTCTTTCCAGGGCAACGCGATATACAGCGGCAAACCCCAGACGCGCAATTGGTCCAGATTGCTGTACACCTTTTTTTGATACACATAGCGGTCTTCCCAAAGCCAGTTCGATGGCGCAAAACCGGTGCCAGGGTCGATGATGCAATTAGCTCGCACGCCGTATCGATCGGCCACGGCCAATCGCGCCTCGAAAAAGTCGATCATGGCCGAGATCGGATCGGTGCGCACGTGTTCCATCTCACGTGGGTTTGGCCCACTCAGAAACGGCACGACTACCGGCACATCAAACTCGGCAGCCAACTCCCACATCACGTCGGTCTGCATGCCGTCGGCACCATTAATCACGGTGGCACCGTGCTCGAGAGCGAGACGCACCACTTGCGGTTTCCAACTGTCGATGCTCACATCGATTTTGAGCGCAGCCAGCGCTGGAATGATGTGACGTAACCGCTGCCATTCGTCTTCCCAATCCACGACCGCTGCGAAGTCGGTGGAACCCTGCCCGCCAAGGTCGATGGCATCGGCTCCGTCAGCGAGTAGCTGGGTTGCGCGAGCCACCGCCTGGGCAGGTGTGGCCACAATGGAATCGGCGTTGAGCGAGTCAGGCGACGCGTTGCAGACGCCATAAATAATCATGCGAAATCAGATCAGTCGGGTTGCATGGGGTTGCGGAGGTTGAAGGGCACCGTGGCAAAGTGAGCGGCTTTGTCGGCCAGCTCGGCAACGCTCCAGCGGTGATCAGCGCTGATCGAATCGATGATGGCCCATGGCTGGAAGAGATGGACTTGGCCGCCCATCACGAAAAAGCTGCGTCCCTTGATCGGGCAATCGGCTGTCGCCAGATAGGCCACAAACGGCGAAATGTTGGCTGGGTCGGTCTCATCGAATTTGTCAGCGGCCTCGACGCGCTCACCCATCAACCCAGCAGTCAAGCGAGTCAGTGCGGCGGGTGCAATGGCGTTCACGCGCACGCCGAGGCGGTCGAGTTCTTGTTGGGCAATGGAAGTCATCGAGGCAATGCCCGATTTCGCAGCGCCGTAATTGGTCTGGCCGGGGTTGCCAAACAGACCCGACGTCGACGACGTGTTGATCACCGAAGCGTTGACCTTCTTGCCAGCTTTGACTTGCTCGCGCCAGTAACCAGCCGCGTGACGCAAGGGCACAAAATGGCCCTTGAGGTGAACGTGGATGACCGAATCCCATTCCTCTTCCGTCATGTTCACCAGCATCCGGTCACGCAAAATGCCGGCGTTGTTGACCAGCACATGCAGGTCGCCAAATGTCTCTACAGCGCAGTCGATAAGGCGCTTGCCGCCGTCCCAATCAGCCACGTTGTCGCCGTTGGCCACGGCCTGTCCTCCCATGGCTTTGATTTCGTTGACGACATCTTGTGCCGGGGTGTTGTCACTGCCGCTGCCATCCGGGGCTCCGCCCAGATCGTTCACAACCACTTTTGCCCCTTCCGAGGCGAACAACAACGCATGTTCGCGGCCAATACCGCGGCCTGCGCCGGTGATGATGGCCACGCGACCGTCAAGAGCTCCCATGATTTTCTCCATTTTGTGTCAAGGTTCGACAAATTATTAGCAGGAACGCCAGCACAG
>JAYWAI010000013.1:0-7754 GCA_043782545.1 Acidimicrobiia bacterium | reverse complement strand
AGAAGCCCGCGTCGAAAGCATTCCTGTTCAACTGCATGGGCAAAATCGTGTGACGGCAGATCCACACCAATCATGAGCCCGCGTCCGCGCACCGCTTGGATTTGAGGCGTGGCTCGTTGAGTGTTGCGGAGCGAATCCATCATGTGCGCGCCGACAACCGACGCATTGTTCATGAGTTCGCGTTCGACGAGCGACAGCGTGGCAACGGCCGCCGCGCAGGCCACCGGGTTACCGCCGAAGGTGGATCCGTGGGTGCCGGGCGGCCATGTCATGTGCTCGGCTTTGGCGATGATGGCCGACAGCGGAAGGCCGCTGGCGAGCCCTTTGCCGGCCAGCACGATGTCGGGCGTGACAGGCCCACCCGCGTCATTGGTCTCGTGTTCGATCGCCCACATTTTTCCGGTACGGCCAACGCCCGACTGAATTTCGTCACAGATCATCAAGATGCCGTGGCGATCGCAAATGGCGCGCAAGCCCGCCAACCAACCCGCCGGCGGCACGACGTAACCGCCTTCTCCTTGGATTGGTTCGACTACCACTGCGGCGAATTCTTCTGGCGCTGCCAGGTGTTTAAAAATGACGTGTTCGAGGTGGAGCAAACTCTGTTCGCCGTAGACCGCGTGGTACACGCCGGGCATAAACGGCCCGAATCCAGAGCGGTACTTTGCCTTGGAGGCAGTGAGGCTGAGCGCGCCGAGTGTGCGACCGTGGAATGACCCGATGAACGCCAAGATGTTGTTGCGTTTGGTGGTGTAGCGAGCAAGTTTGATGGCACCTTCGACCGCTTCTGCTCCAGAGTTGGCCAGAAACACCCGCGCCGGCGCTCCGCCAAAGGGCGCCGTGGCGGCCAGCTTCTCGATCAACTCGGCGTACACGGGCAAGTAAAAATCACTCGAGCAGTAGTGCAGAATGTTGTCAGCTTGGGCATGGATGGCGGCCAGTACTTCGGGGTGGGCGTGGCCGGTGGAATTCACGGCGATGCCGGCATTGACGTCGAGAAAGCGATTGCCATCGACGTCTTCCAACACGCAGCCTTGTGCTCGTGCCGGCACAAGCGGGTAGACGCGTGGCATCGAGGGGCTGGAGTATTCGAGGTCGCGATCGATCACCAATTTGGCTTCTGGGCCAGGCAGGTCCGTGACGATGTGGGGGGTGGGGAGGTCTTTGAGGTCGGTCATGAATGTGGCCCTTTCGTTATTTCAGAATCCAGCGCGGTGTAGTCGTGCGCGGCGGCATGAGCGCCGCCGACACATGTATGAGATGAGGTTTTTTTGTTTCAACAGCCGAGCACAGTGCGCGTGAATACTGGTCGCCGAATCCGTCGACATGCAGTGCTTCAATGCCGAACCCACGCGCTATGGCGACGAAATCGACGGGGGACAGTTCTGTGCCGATGTCGTCGCGTTCATGCTCGTGCCCGTAGCGCAACATGCCGTAGGCGTGGTCGTCGACGACCACGATCGTGAGCGGCAGTTGCTCTTGGGCAACGGTGGCCAATTCGCCAATGGCGAAAAGTGCGCCGCCATCGCCGCAGAAACTCACGGTCGACCGGCCGGCAGTGGCGGCGCCGATCGACGCCGGGAGCGCAAAACCCAACGTGCCCCACCCCATTGGGTAATGCAAGGAACGAGGAGCGCTGGCAGGGTAGTAGCCGCTGAGCCAATAGCCGTTGATGGCCATGTCACAAAAAATCGCTGCGCCGGCGGGTAGCGCTGCGTGGGTAGCGCGAAGGAATTCAAGCGCGTCTATCGCGTGGTCGTCAGCCTCGAGATCGGCTTGGATCTGTGCGTTGATCCCGGCCACGTCGATCCACGGCAACCGGCTTTCGACGGGTCCCAGGAGGCCAGCGCCGCTCGGGGCGGTCGTAGAAATCGTCACCGTCATTGCGTAGTTCTTGTTGGCATCGGCCGCATCGACGTTGATGGCAATGCGATTCGCGGGCAGTGGAAACTTCCACGCCATCGAGTTCATATGATCGAGATCGCTTCCAATTACCACGACGAGGTCGGCGGATTCGGCGATTGCTACGACGGCAGGCTCATGGGCTGGGCCGTTGACGCACAGCGGATGGTGCGCTGGCACGACACCCCGTGACGAAAAGGTGGTGATGACTGGTGCGCCGAGGCGCTCGGCCAGCGCAACAATTTCGACCGACGCGTCTTTGGCTCCGCCGCCGACCCACAACAACGGGCGCGTTGAGTGTGCGAGGAGTTCGTGGGCCGTGGCAATCGCTATGGCGTCGCTCTTTGCCACACCGGGCTGGGCAGTATCGGGCTGGGCAGCATCGGAATCCAACGAGTAGGGACCGGCCGTTTCGTCGAGGGGCGAGCAAGGTGCCCTGAGCAGATCAGTAGGAATCTCGAGGTACGCCGGACCTTGTGGAGCCTGGAGGGCGCACGCAATTGCGGCTGCCGTTTTCGACGCGATTTCATCGACGTGACGCACCACAAAAGTGCCCTTGGTGACAGGGGCAAACATGCCGGCTTGGTCGACACACTCGTGCAACACACCGCGGTACACCCCGGGGATGCGTTGCGTGGTTGGAATGTCGGTGGCGATGACGAGTACCGGCGACTTAGACGCCCACGCTTCCCCGCAGGCGCCGAGCGTGTTCGCGGCGCCGGGCCCGGTGGTTACGAGTGCCACGCCGAGATGACCCGTGGTGCGGGCAAACCCATCAGCGGCGTAGGCGCAGCCCTGCTCGTGGCGCGATCCCACGATTTTGATGTCGTGATTTTTGCAGCTCGGCCACAGCGCAATGTTGTGGACACCTGGAAGGCCGAAAACAACGGGAGTGTCGCTTGGTAACGTCTGTTTCAGAAGGACCGCGATAACGTCGGCACCACTTCGGGTAGTCATACCGTTACCGTAGCTGGCCCGACAGAGACTTTGTATCTTCTATTCCAAAACACGGAGAAAGTGTAACATTTATTCCAATGTCTGTCCTCGACCGAGTTCGTGACTCGTCCACCAAACTGACTGGGTCTGAACGCAAAGTGGCCGACGTGGTCATTGCCGACCCGCGAGTGGTTGCCTTCGGAACGGTGGCTGAGGTCGCCAAACTCGCCCAAACCAGCGGACCGAGCGTCGTGCGATTCGCGGCGAAACTGGGATTTGACGGATTTGTCGGCCTTCAGGCCGCAGTGCAATCTGAGCTCGCCAGCCGGCTCGCTCCCGCCGTCGAGCGAATTCGTGAACGGCCCTCTACCGATGTACTGAGCCGTGCGATTGATGCTGAGCTCGTCAATGTGCGCACCACCCTGGCCGACATCGATCGTGACGCTTTCATGGTGGCGGTTGAACGGCTCGCTGATCGTCGCCATGCCGTGTGGATTTTGGCCGGAGAGATGTCTGATGGCGTGGGTCGCATGCTCACGATGCAGCTCGACGCGTTGCGTGAGGGCGTGCGTCGTATCTCGGGCACGCCATTGGCGGTGGCGCGAAACGTGGCCGAAATTCAAGCCGGTGACACCGTCATCGCCATCGATTTTCGGCGATACGAGCAGTGGGTGTTGGAAGCTGTGGCCACTGCCGCGGGCCACGACGCGGTCGTGATCGCCATCACCGATCGATTGCTATCGCCATTGGCCACGACGTCTGCGCACAGTTTCGTTGTCACTGCCGCGTCGGTGAGTCCGTTTGATTCACACGTGGGCACGTTGGCGCTGGCCAACGCATTCGTGGCTGCAGTGGCGTCCCGCTTGCGCCGTAGCGCCATGTCGCGTCTTGACGTTATCGAGGCAGCATGGGCCAGCGCGCTTACTCCCGGTGAAGATTGATGTTATGTGAGACCGGTTTCACACCAATCGGGGCAGTTTCGACGGAGTAGTGCGGCTACCCTGGCGGGGTGCCTGATTCCTTTGACGTAGTCATAGTCGGCGGCGGCCCTGGTGGGTATGCCGCTGCATTGTACGGTGCCGCTGCTGGCCTGAATATCGCCATGATTGAGCGAGACAAGGTGGGCGGCACTTGCCTACATCGGGGTTGTATTCCAGCTAAAGAATTGCTCGAAACTGCCGCCGTGTACCGCACGGTGGCTGAGGCAAAAGAGTTCGGGGTATTGACCGATCAGCCTGGGCTGGATTTCTCTCTCACCCAGGCCCGTAAGCAACGCATTATCGACAATCTCTTCAAGGGTCTTTCGGGCATGCTCAAGCAACGCAAAGTTACGGTAATTGCTGGCTCAGGATCGTTGGGGCCCAACAACACAGTGACCGTCGAAGCCGCTGATGGGTTATTGAGCCAGGTGCACGGCGAGCGTGTAATTCTCGCCGCGGGTTCGGTGCCTCGCACGATCCCCGGCTTTGATCGCGACGGCAAATTTGTCCTCACGAGCGACGAAGTGTTGAGCCTCGAAGCGCTCCCGGCTCGTGTGGTCGTGATTGGCGGCGGTGCGATCGGTTGTGAGTTTGCTTCGATGATGATCGACCTGGGCACCAAAGTGACGCTGCTTGAAGGGCTCCCCAAAATTCTTCCCGGCTGTGATGAAGACGCCGCCAACGTGGTGTTGCGATCCTTCAAACGCCGTGGCATGGAAGTGATCACGGGCGTTGCCGTCACGGGTCACACGCCCAATGACGACGGTGTATCGACCACGGTGCACTACGGCGAAGGTCAATCAGTCGTTGTCGACGCGGTGATCGTGTCGGTTGGTCGACGCCCGATGAGCGACAACTTGCTGCAACCTGGCACCGGTGTCGTGGTGTCAGAGCGAGGTTTCGTGGAGGTCGACGAGTTTTGTCGCACCGCTGCCCCGAAGATTTTTGCCATTGGCGACGTGATCGCCACCCCGGCGCTGGCACACATTGGCTTCGCTGAAGCCATGCTCGTGATCAAACAAATCATGGACGAGCCAGCTGTGCCGATTGACTACGGCAAGGTGCCGTGGTGCATTTATTGCAACCCAGAAGTGGCCTTTGCCGGGCTCACCGAGCAAGCCGCTAAAGATGCCGGGTACGACGTGGTTGTGGCGAAGCACAAGTTTGCTGGCAACGGTCGCGCCATGATCGTGGGTGGCACCGATGGTTTGGTGAAAGTGATTGCGCAACGCAAGGCCGATGGTACGGGCGGAAAGATCTTGGGCGTCCATATGGCCGGCCCGTGGGTGACCGAGCAATTGGGCCAGGCCTATCTGGCCGTCAACTGGGAAGCCACCGTTGAAGAAGTTGCCGCATTTATTCAACCTCACCCGTCTATGTCCGAATTGTTTGGTGAGACTGTTTTGTCTTTGACCGGGAGAAGTTTGCATGGCTGATATCACGTTGCCCCAACTTGGTGAGAGCGTCACCGAAGGCACGATTACCAAATGGTTCAAAAAGGTTGGCGATGCCATCAATGCCGATGAACCGCTCTTCGAAGTGTCAACCGACAAAGTCGATTCAGAGGTACCGTCGCCGATAAGCGGTTTCGTCACCGAGATTCTGATCCCAGAAGGCGAGACGGTCGGCGTTGGTACGCGCCTAGCGATTGTGAGCGCCGAC
This sequence comes from Acidimicrobiia bacterium, assembly GCA_043782545.1. GTDB lineage: Bacteria > Actinomycetota > Acidimicrobiia > Acidimicrobiales > JBBRKR01 > JBBRKR01. Next base: position 2,274 of record JAYWAI010000013.1, on the reverse strand, counting down.
GCCGGTGCTGGCTCGACGCCGGCGCCTTCCACCGATGCACCCGCTCCGGTCGAGGTCGCCACGGCTGCCTCTGCGTCGGTGGCGGCCGCGCCCGCGCCCGTGGTGGCCACTCCGCCAGCACCAAACGTCCCCGTTTCACCGGTCGCTCAAGCGCCAGCCACGGCTGTTCCCGTTGCGGCTTCGCCCGCTGAGCCCGAGGTCGCGGTGGCCCCGCCAGTCGTGGCGCTGTCGACAGAAGGCATGTTGCTGTCGCCAGTAGTACGGCGTTTGCTCAACGAAAACAATTTGGATCCCGCCTCGATTTCCGGCACTGGCGCCGGTGGCCGAATCACTCGCGAAGATGTGCTCGACGCCATCGACGCACAGGCCAAATCGGCACCGGCTGCTGCGCCGGTAAGCGCTGCGCCGGCAATGCCGTTGGCTCCGGCCGCCACCAGAGCCCCTGCCGCGCCAGTTGCGAACGCCACGCCCGGGGAAGTGCAACCGTTTACCAACGTGCGTCGCCGCACTGGCGAACACATGGTGATGTCGTTGGCTACCAGTCCTCACGTTCTCAGCGTGATGGAAGTTGACTACGAAAATGTGGAAAAAGTTCGTGCTTCTCGCAAGGACACGTTCCGATCTGAAGAAGGTGTCGGTCTCAATTACCTGCCGTTCGTGAGCCGAGCCCTAATCGACGCTATCAAGGAATACCCCAACCTCAATGCGTCAGTCGTCGACGGCGGCCTGGTCGTGCATCGCCAAGTCAACTTGGGCATCGCCGTCGACCTGGATTTCCAAGGTTTGATCGTGCCTGTCGTGCATGACGCCGATGGCAAGCGCTTGCGCCTGATCGCCAGGGAAATTGCCGGATTGGCCACAAAGGCTCGCAACAAAAAACTTTCGATCGATGACATCAACGGTGGCACGTTCACCATCACCAACACCGGTCCATACGGCAGTTACATCACCGCCGCGGTCATCAACCAGCCGCAAGTGGCCATCATCGCGACCGATGGCATTTCGCGTAAACCAGTCGTTGTGAATTTGCCAGACGGTGGCGAGTCGATCGCTATTCATTCGATCGGCAACCTGTCGATGAGTTGGGACCATCGCGCTTTTGACGGCGCGTACGCCACGGCGTTCTTGCGTCGGGTCAAAGAGATTCTTGAAACCCGTGATTGGCAGAGTGAGTTCTAACTCGCCGCTGCATGTGCGGTGGCTCGGCACAGTCCCGTATCACGAGGCGTTGGCGGTGCAGCACGCCATGGTCGCCAGCGCGCAGAATCATTTGCTGCTGCTCGAACACACTCACGTCTACACGCTCGGGGCGAGGGCCGACATCACCAACGTGTTAGTCGATCCCGCGACTGTCGGGGCGACGCTGGTGCCCACGGATCGGGGCGGCGATGTGACGTACCACGGACCCGGCCAACTCGTTGGGTACCCGATCGTGACACTGGCGGGCCGAGGCGGTATGACCGATACCGTGGCCTACGTTCGCTCGGTCGAGCAACTCGTGATCGATGCCCTGAAACAGCTTGGGCTGGCCGACGTTGGACGGTTGCATGATTACCCCGGCGTATGGGTGGCTCCCGAAAGTGGCCATCCGCGCAAGATTGCCGCTATTGGGGTCAAGTTGGTGCGCAATCGCACCATGCACGGATTCGCCGTCAACGTCGATCCAGACATGACCATGTTCAACCACATCGTGCCGTGCGGAATTGCCGACAAGGCCGTCACGTCGTTGCGTGCCGAAGGCAGCGCGGCGACAATGCGTGATGTCGTGGACATCGTGGCCCGCCTCGCCACCTCCCGATGGGGCAACGGCGAATCGACTCGTGCTGATGTTGCCTGGCTGCATCGCGATGATGATATGTCGGCCTTCACCCAAAACGCCCAAAGCGCGCAGACGGGCGAGCGGGTCAACATTCGGCTCAAGACACGACTCGCGCAAGCGGGCGTCACCGAAGGCATCGGGATTTCGGAACGCAAACCCGAATGGCTGCGTCCCAAAGTTACGTTCGGACCTGAGTTCATCAGTCTCAAGAAACGCATGCGTGATCTTGAGTTGGTGACCGTCTGCGAAGAGGCAGGGTGCCCGAACATCACCGAGTGCTGGGCAGACGGCACGGCCACATTCATGATCAACGGGGAGCGATGCACGAGGGCATGCGGGTTTTGTTTGATCGACACGCGAAAGCCTGAGGCACTCGACAGCGACGAGCCGCAGCGCATAGCCGAGGCAGTGGCACAGATGGGCTTGACGTTCGCTGTCATCACTACCGTGGCACG
>JAYWAI010000012.1:0-2939 GCA_043782545.1 Acidimicrobiia bacterium | reverse complement strand
GATACAGACACACGCCAGCAACCACGACGAGTGGCGTAGTGCCGAGCCACACGCCTCGCTCGGCCAATCCGGCGATGATTGCTAACGACACGACACGCACGAGGCGCGCCAGTGGCCAACGCAGGTAACCGCACCAATCTCGTCGCCACACTGTGTTGATGGGGCGTCTGGTGCGGCGTTTGGGGCCAATGAGAGGCCGTGAGCGGTGTTGTTCTTGTGACAGCTGACGGCGCAGCAACATGAAGGTGCGGACGTCTTGCATGGTGGCAGCAAAACGGATTTGGTCCACGAGCCCGCTGCGACGTTCTAGATGCTCGATGCTGTATTCGCCCAATCGACGTAGCCCGATGGCGCCAAAGGCTGCGGCTACGGCGATGGCACCGAGCGAGCCGAGCTTTACGCCCAGCGGCCACAGTGCCAGGTGGCCGGCCCAGGTGGTGGGGGCAATGATGAACGAGTTGGCCAGGTCGGCCACCGCCCAGGCAACGACGGCCGCGGCGAACAAGGTGGCAATGGCTCGATTGAGGCGAATGCTGCCCGCAAACCAGGCCACGCAGATCATGGTGAGGCCTACAAATGCCCCGAATCCGGCTCCGGCGAGCATCCATTTCGGTATCCCACCCGGGAGTCGTTGGGCGCCCAACCGGCCGGCCACCAAACCCACAATGCCAGCAATAAACACCATAAATCGGGCTTGCTTTATGGCCGGGCCACGCAGCACTGATGCCCGACTAATGGGGGCCAGAAGGGCGTGGCGGGCTTCGGCGGGTTCGAGGCCGAAAGGCCCGCCGCGGCTGCCGCTGCGGAGCCCAATGCCAATTGCTACGGCCACCAATAGTCCGCACGCAGCGGGGCCGTGATGCCGGACCGTGTCGAGTTGGTGACCGCTGAGCATGTTGTCGCCAATCTGTTCTGACAAGATGCCAGTGGCGAGTGCTCCAGTGAGGCCGGCCAAGTAGACGTTGTAAATAGCGTCGATCCAGTGGATGTTGGCAATGCGCCGGCTGCGTCGAGCGCGGCGCATATCAACAAGTGCGGTGGCTGTCATGGGTGCTCGTGTCCGTGGGAGTGGTCGTGCGGGTGATCATGCGGGTGATCGTGCGGGTGATCGTGATCACGATCACGGTCGGGTGAATGTTCGTGGGTACGCCACTCTTGTTCGCCGATTGAAATTACTTCGCGTATCGGTCGCTCGAGTTGGGCCGCGGCGAACGCAGCGTCGTCGTACTCAACTTTGGTTCTCCCCGGGCTGACCTTGACCCGCAGCGGGAGTCCTTCGATGTTCACGATTGTCTCGTAACGCTCAGACGGCCAGCGGTCAACCAGGCGGCCGCGCACCCCAAAGGAACCGGTCTCCGAGACCAGTACGGCCCGCACCTGATCGGCCAGCGCAATGTCGGCCAGTGCGGTCACGGTGTACGCCGGGCGGCCCTTTTTCATGACGATCGGGGCAATCCACGCGTCAAATGCTCCGGCATCGAGCAGGGCCACAATGGCATGAGCGAGTGTCTCACCGGTGGCGTCGTCAACGTTGACAGAAAATTCGACTGCCTGTTGACCAGCCAAGCCGGTGGCCGTGGCATCTTGCGGGTGGCCCAAGATCACTTGGAGGAGATTGGCGCGATCGGGGAATGATTTGGTACCTGCCCCAAACCCGCTGGCCGCCACGTTCATGGCAGGCAGCGCGCCGAAGCTGATGCACAGTGCGGCCAGGATCGCCGCGCCGGTGGGGGTGGTCAGCTCGGCATTGATGTCGACCCCGTACATTGGGGCATCTCGCATCAATTCCACGACCGCTGGCGATGGGTTGGGCAGCATGCCGTGGGCAGCGCGAATCACGCCAGTGCCGGTGGCGACCGAGCTGGAATAGAGGTCGGTGACATTGAGCCATTCCAATGCTGCGCAGACGCCCACGATGTCCACAATGGAGTCCAGCGCGCCAACCTCGTGGAAATGCACTTGCGTCTTTGGTCGGCGGTGCAATTGGCCTTCTGCTTCGGCCAGGGCGTCGAATACGGCCACGGCCCGGTTGTGCATCCGGGTCGGAAATTTGGCGTCATCGATGAGCGTGAGAATGTTGCCGTAGGTGCGCGACACAGTGGTTTCGATGAGGTCCACGTGCGCCTTCGTGCCTCCAATGCCGTTGCGCATGACCGACTCAAAATGCAGATCCCACCCATCCACGGGCATCCGCTCGACAAGCTCGCGAACATCTGCGGGATCGGCGCCAGCGTCGACTAGCGCGCCTAACGCCATGTCGCCGGCGATGCCGCTGAAGCAATTGAAATACGCGATCACGGCAACATCCGAATGATGCCGCACGCTGCGCCGAACCCGTTGTCGATGCCGACCACCGTGATGCCCGACGCACACGATGCCAGCATCCCCAGCAGCGCGGTGACCCCTTGGAGGCCCGCGCCGTAGCCAGTGGAGGTGGGTACGGCGATCACGGGGCCACAGGCTATGCCACCGACCACGCTGGCCAAAGCGCCCTCCATTCCAGCGATCACCACGATGGCGTCGGCGCGTTGCAACGTGCCGATATGTGGCGTCAGGCGATGCAGGCCCGCCACACCCACATCGGTGATACGAACGGGGTCGAAACCATGCGCCGTGAGTACAGCGGCGCATTCATTGGCAACGGGCGTGTCTGCTGTGCCAGCAGTTATCACCACGACGCGTTCGGGTCGCGGTGCCCGATGACGCCAGGTCACCGTGGCATCGGTAATCACTGCCGAGGGGTGCGCGGCAACGACGGCGGCGATCTGGTCGACCGAGGCACGCGACAGCACCACTGGAGCGGTGCCGCGAGTCAGCAATTCATCGACCACGGCCGCGCATTGGGCGACTGATTTCCCCGGTCCGTACACGGCTTCACCCATGCGTTGGCGGAATTCGCGGTGGTGATCGACCACGGCGTGGGCCAGTTCGACGTAGGG
>JAYWAI010000011.1:0-2946 GCA_043782545.1 Acidimicrobiia bacterium | reverse complement strand
ACACACAACTTGGGGCCATTCTCATCGGCGATATCCAACTCACTGAGCAGCAAAACAATTTCGGTGACCAACCCACAATCAAGGTGTGGCCAGATTCCAAAACAGCCGAGCGACCGCGTCGCAAATCTTCGACGCGCCGATCGATACCACTGGCCAACAAACCAATCAGGGTCGACACAATGACGATGCCCCCGATAGTCACAATGAGCGACGTAAACCGAAAAGGCCATCCCGTGTCGCCACCCATGGTGCCGGGATCACCGGCGCGGTGCCCTTGGTGAGAGCATTGTCGATCCGGTACCGGGCGCGTGCCCGTATCGAGTCTTTGCGGTCGCCAGAGGCTGTTGTATCCACGTGTGCAGTGCTCCCTAGCGCTCGACGGATGAAGCCAACGCATTGATAACGCCAAATTAGGCTTGACCCCATCGGCTCCCGGGCCCGATCTATGAGCAATCGAGATCACCGAGCCAACTAAGGTCGGCTCATGACCGAGCCGTTGAACTGTCCGAGATGCGGTGTTTCACTCGCTGCGACCGGGCAAGAGTTCTATGGCCCATGCCCCACCTGCATTGCCGAACTTAAAGCCAAATACGCAGGATTAGGGCGCGCCGTTGAAGCTGGCGAGTACGCGCCCAAAATGAACGTCACTCCCAACGCGGTGGCCACTAAGGAATAAGCGAGAGGCCTAGTTCGACGTGAGCGTCTGATACAGGTCGGCGTACAAACCACTAGCTTCCACTAGCGAGTCATGGGTGCCCCGCTCGACTATCTGGCCGCCATCGAGCACCACGATTTCATCGGCCGCACGCACGGTTGAGAGCCGATGGGCAATCACGATCGACGTCCGCCCAACCAACATCTTGGCCAGCGCATCTTGCACGAGCGATTCGTTTTCGGCATCCAGGTGACTGGTGGCTTCATCCAAAATCACGATAGCCGGGTTTTTCAAAATCATGCGCGCGATGGCCAGACGTTGCTTTTCGCCGCCCGATAGGCGATATCCACGCTCGCCCACGATGGTGTCGAAACCTTCTGGCAGGCTCATGACCACTTCCAGAATTTGCGCCGCCGCGCACGCCGCCCGGAGGTCCTCGAGCGACGCGTCGGGCCGGGCATAGCGCAGGTTGGCGGCGACGGATTCGTGAAAAAGATGAGGGTCTTGCGCCACTACGCCAATAGCGCCGCGCAAGGATGCCATGGTGACGTCTCGCACGTCATGACCGTCAATACGCACCGCGCCTTCCGTCACGTCATACAACCGCGGCACGAGGGAAGCCAACGTCGACTTGCCGGCTCCCGACGGGCCTACGACGGCCACCATTGAGCCCGGCGCGACATCGAGGCTCACGTTGTGCAACACATCCACATTGCGAGCCTCGAAGGAGCCTGACGCGCCCTGGGCTTCCAGCGACGCCACCGAGACTTGATCGCCGGCCGGGTACCGAAAGGTCACACCGTCAAAGGTGACACGGCCAGTGACGTCGGTGAGATCGATCGCCCCCAACCGATCGTCGACGAGCCGCGGCGCATCGAGCACCTCGAATACCCGATCAAACGAGACAAACGCCGTCATCAAATCGACGCGAGCATTCGTCAACGATGTGAGCGGCGCGTAGATCCGCGTTACGTACGCCGCAAGCGCCACGAGCGTCCCAATTTTAATTGACCCAGAGATCACGAGCCGGGCGCCGATGCCGTAGATCGCAGCCGTTGCGACTGCGGCCACCAGCCCAAGGGCCATGAAAAACATACGTCCGTACATGGCGCTTTTGATACCAGTATCACGCACCTTCGCCGCCCGATCTCCAAAGGAGTCGCGCTCGCGATCGTGATTGCCAAACAGCTTCACCAGCTGCGCGCCCGACACGTTAAATCGTTCCGTCATCGTGGTATTCATCGACGCGTTGAGCGTCATTTGTTGGCGGGTTATGTCTTGCAGGCGACGCCCTACCCGCTTGGCCGGGATGATGAAAACCGGCAACACCAGCAGTGACAAAAGCGTGAGACGCCACTCCAAAACCGCCATGGCGGCGAGCGTCGAAACCAGCACGATGGCGTTGGACACCACTTGGCCGAGCGTGCCCGTGAGGGCTTGCTGAGCGCCGACAACATCATTGTTCAACCGCGAAATCAACGAGCCGGTTTGGGTACGGGTGAAGAACGCGATTGGCATGCGCTGCACGTGATCAAACAGCAGCACCCGCAAGTCGTAAATGAGGCCTTCGCCAATGCGCGACGACCACCACCGTTGCGCCAGCGATAGCCCCGCATCGGCCAGTGCGGCCGACATTGCGAGCACAGTGAGCAACGTGATGAGTCCCTTGTCTTTGTGTGGAATTCCTTCTTCGATAATGCGTTTGAACAGCCACACCGGTACCAGCGCAACGAGGGCGTCCACGACGATGGTGGCCAGAAAACCAACAATCTGCCATTTGTAGGGGCGGGCCAATTCGCGCACCCTGGCCAGCACTTGTCGATCGAAACTCTTGCCGGCGACAGCGCTCGGGTCATGCCCGAGGGCGTGGTGGGGGCTCATACGCATGGCTGACACGATACGAACGATTCGCCCTAAGTCCTCTATCCCCGAAGAATCCCACTGATGACGCGTGGCCCATTGGCGATGCAATCGTGGCAACCTGGTGGCAATGCAAATATTTCAACGGGCGTTATCGCTACTTGCCACGGGCGCATTCATAGCGGGGTGCACGGCATCAAAGTCGACGACCCCCACGACATCGACGGCCGGCTCGCGGACCGTCGCAACAGCAACGACTACGGCCCGCACCACTGGGTCAGGGTCAACCGATCCGTCATCTGTTGGCCCAACGACTGCCTCCACGATTGCCTGGCACACGTGCCCCGCGTCGCTCAACGTGGCCGCCGGGGTTGACTGCGGAGAGTTCACGGTGCCTATCGACTACAAAAACCCGGCGGGCCCGAAATTTA
>JAYWAI010000010.1:0-2948 GCA_043782545.1 Acidimicrobiia bacterium | reverse complement strand
CCACCCGCACCGGCCAATCAGATGCATTGAATTCGGTGCCGGTGCCGAGTGCTCTGAATTCTGCGGTGAGGTGGGTGTCGAGCCAGTCGCGCACGTGTGAACGAAATGCTTCATCTTCTGCTGGGTACTCGAAATCCACGGTTTCCTCAATCGGGTTAGACAATTTGACACAAGTGTCAAGTACTCTTTCTGACGTTACTTCGACAAGGAGACTACCCATGGGTGATGTACTGATTATCGACGCCGTTCGCACTGCTATAGGCAAGCGCAATGGCACTTTGAGCAAGACTCACGCCAACGACTTGTTGGGTACCGTCCAAAAGGCAATCGTGGAGCGAAACTCACTTGATCCCATGACCGTGGATCAAGTGATCGGTGGATGTGTGCAGCAAGTCGGCGCGCAGAGCGCCAATGTGACCCGCAACGCCTGGCTGGCGGCGCGGCTGCCCATTGAGGTGCCGGCCGCCACCGTCAACTCGCAGTGCGGTTCATCGCAAGAAGCCAACATGGTGGCTCACGGTCTCGTGGGCAGCGGCCTGGCTGGTCTGGCGATCTCGTGCGGTGTCGAAACCATGTCGAGTGTGCCTTTCGGGGCAATGGCCGCGGGTGGGTTGTACGGCATGGCCCGTGAGGGAACGTACTCTGAGGTATACGAGCCAACCACACAATTTGATGGTTGCGAAATGATTGCCAGCAAGTGGGGGATCACCCGCGCACAAGCCGACGCGCTGGGCGTGGAATCGCAACGCCGCGCCGCGCAGGCATGGGCGGAAGATCGCTTCGCTGGCCAAATCGCGCCGGTCAGCGTGCAGCAACTCGACGAGTCCGGCGCCGTAACGGGCACCGTAATGTTCAAGCGCGATGAGTGCCCGCGTCCCTCGTCGATTGAGGCGCTGACCAATTTGAAGACCAACACGCCCGGTGGCATCCATACCGCGGCGACGTCATCGCAGATTTGCGATGGCGCTGCTGCGGTGTTGTTGGCTTCGCCCGAGCGCGCTGCCGAGTTGGGGCTCAAAGCACGCGGCCGCATTCTGGATTCCGTGCTGGTGGGGTGCGATCCCGAAATGATGCTCACCGGCCCCATTCCGGCCACGCAGAAATTGCTCGCTCGCACCGGGCTCACGATGGACGACATCGACATTTTCGAAATCAATGAAGCATTCGCATCGGTGGTGTTGGCATGGCAAGCCGAGATGGGCGCCGATATGACCAAGGTGAACGTGAACGGGGGAGCGATTGCGGTGGGCCATCCACTTGGAGGCTCCGGCGTGATTTTGTTGACCCGAGCGCTGTATGAATTGGAACGCACAGGAGGGCGCTATGCGCTCATCTCCATGTGCTGTGGCGGCGGCCTTGGCACCGGCACGATCATCGAACGCCTCTAACGTCTGGCTTTTTGGCGGAGGCATGCGCTAGGTCCGGGCGTCCAAGGTCGTGACTTTGTAGAGGCCAATTTGGCTGTCTGCCGTCACGAAGGTGAGCGATTCGGCAATTGCCTGAGCAATGAGCATCCGGTCAAATGGGTCCCGATGATGCGGCGGCAAACGAGGTGCCCTCTCGGCGTGATGTACGTCGATCGGCAACATTTTCAAACCGCTGGATTGCAGCGCCTTGACGAGCCCGGTGGGGTAGTTCAATTTGCCGAGTGCCTTTTTGATGCCGAGCTCCCATGGCGTGACCACCGATACGGCGACGAATTCTGAAGCGACGATGGCGTCATGCGTGACTGGGCCAATCTCGGGTGATCCACTGAGTAACCAAAGAGCCACGTGACTATCGAGCAGCAAACGCATTTAGTCCTCGAACATCGCCAGCACATCAGGGTCGCTGCCCACGATGTCGGCATCGTCGGCGATTGTGACTTTGCCAGTCCACTGGCCAAATCCCCGTTTGGGTGGCGATTGACGATCGATGAACTCTTCGAGCGCCTTCGCGTAGAGACCACTGCGCGTGTAGCCATCGCGCCGAGCCAGCCGCTCCGCTCTCTCGAAGAGGTCGTCTGGGACCGATACCGCAGTCTTCATAGGCATAGTATAACCGGTATAACCGGGGCGAGCAGCGCGTAAATTTCTGCCGACATCTTTCAGGTTGGTCTGACGTGAATACAGTACACTGAACTAACGCAAACGAGTTTCGCGGCGGGGTGTACCGCATCTGTATGAGGGAGAGCATCACGTGCTGATTGACGCCACGCTGACCAACAACATTGCCACAACCAAGGCCAACGCGGCGTCGATCGAGGCCGCGGGTTACGACGGCATATGGCTGGGCGAAACCAAGCACGAGCCGTTCTTGCAGTTGTTGCACGCGGCCGACGCCACCGAACGCGTGAGTGTCGGCACAGGGATCGCAATTGCGTTTGCTCGCACGCCTATGACACTGGCCAATGCTGCCTATGACATGGCGGAGTATTCGCAAGGCCGGTTTATTTTGGGCCTCGGCTCTCAGATCAAGCCGCACATCACCAAGCGATTTTCTATGCCGTGGTCGCACCCGGCGCCCCGCATGCGTGAACTGATCGTGGCTCTGCGAGCCATTTGGGCCAACTGGCAAAACGGCACTCCGCTGGAGTTCCGCGGCGAGTTCTACACCCACACTCTCATGACGCCATTCTTCACGCCCGACAAGCACTCCTTCGGCCCGCCGCCAGTGTTTCTGGCTGGCGTCGGCGCGCTGATGACCGAGGTGGCCGGCGAGGTGTGCGACGGATTCATGTATCACCCGTTCACCACTGATCGCTACGTGCGTGAGGTCACGATTCCGGCTTTGATGCGCGGGCGGGCCAAAGCGGGCCACGACGACCTCAGCGATTTCGTGATCTCGGGCCCAGGGTTCGCCTGCACGGGCCGAGACGAAGCTGAGTTGGCTACGGCTATCGCCGGTACAAAAAATCAGATCGCCTTCTACGCGTCGACGCCGGCCTACAAGCCCGTGCTCGACATGCA
>JAYWAI010000009.1:0-2952 GCA_043782545.1 Acidimicrobiia bacterium | reverse complement strand
TCGAACCCAACAGTGCGCCCGGCCACGATTGGCAAGCCGTAAAGAATCACCCTTTCCGTGGCGATCGCCGCGCCCCGTTTGGCGTCCCAACGCGGTTCACTAAAGGACCGTTTGACCAAATGCGGTGCGAGCTTCTCGGCCCACTCCGGTTGAATGTTGGCAGCAACGCGACCCCATAAGCGGTTCGTCTCCACGAGTTCAGCGGCCATCACCCACTTCGGCGGTTTCTTGGCCAACGCCGAGCGCGGCACAATCGAAAATTTCGAAGCTCGCGCTCCAGAGAATTCGCGGCTCGCACCGTCCCGCATGCCAATGTGCGAAAGCAAACCAGCCAAGAGCGACTGATGCACGCGGTCGGGATGCCCGGCCTCAGTGCTCACCTTGATGTCCAGCGACCCCGCCACTTGACGCAGTTGGCTAAAGAGGTCAGTCCACTCACGCACCCGCAGATAGTTGAAATACTCAGCGCGGCACATCTTGCGAAATTGGCCTCCCGACAACTGGCGTTGTTGTTCGCGCAAGTAGTCCCACAACTTCACCAACCCAAGAAAGTCCGAACCCTCCACATTGAATCGACGATGCGATTCGTCGGCTTGCTGCTGGGCATCAGTGGGCCGTTCTCGGGGGTCTTGAATCGACAATGCCGAGGCGATCACGAGTACCTCGCGTACACAGTTATTGCGTTCCGCTTCGATGACCATACGACCCAATCGAGGGTCGACCGGCAGCTGCGCCAACCGACGACCGTCGACGGTGAGGCGGCGTTGCGCGCGCTGATCGTCGTCGACTTCGATGGCACCAAGTTCTTCGAGCAGCATGATGCCATCTCGAATCGATCGCCTGTCAGGTGGCTCCAAAAACGGAAATGCTTCCACATCACCGAGACCAATTGCCGTCATCTGCAATATGACCGACGCCAAATTAGTACGCAATATTTCCGGTTCGGTAAAAGCGGGGCGAGCCGCGAAACCTTCTTCTGAATACAGGCGAATACAGACGCCAGGTCCCACACGACCGCATCGACCGGCGCGCTGATTGGCGGACGCTTGCGACACCGGTTCGATCGGCAGACGCTGCACCTTGAGACGGCGGCTGTAGCGCGAGATTCGCGCCGTACCCGTATCAACCACGTACCGAACGCCCGGCACGGTGAGCGACGTCTCAGCCACATTGGTTGCCAAGACGATTCTGCGACCGGTGTGCGGCGCAAAGATGCGATGTTGTTCGGCCGACGACAGCCGAGCGTACAGCGGCAACACGTCTGTGTCGCGTAGCTCGAGCCGCTTGAGTGCCTCGGCAGCATCACGAATTTCCCGTTCACCGCTGAAGAACACGAGCACATCGCCAGGGCCTTCGTTTTGCAACTCCACCACTGCGTCGCAGACCGCTTGCACCTGATCCCGATCGTCGTTGGGATCGTCAGCATTTTCGACACCTGCCGGGCGGTATCGCATTTCGACGGGGTAGGTGCGACCTTCAACTTCGATGATCGGCGCGTTGTTGAAATGCTCCGAAAACCGTTTGGTGTCAATGGTCGCCGAGGTGACAATCACCTTCAGATCTGGGCGCTTGGGCAACAGTTGTTTGAGATATCCGAGCAAGAAGTCCACGTTCAAACTCCGCTCATGCGCCTCATCGATGATGATTGTGTCGTAGCGTTTGAGTAGCCGATCGCGTTGGATTTCCGCCAACAAAATTCCGTCGGTCATCACCTTGATCAGCGTGGTATGGCGCACCCGGTCGGTGAACCGCACGGTGTAGCCAACTGCCGCCCCGAGTTCCACGCCAAGTTCATCGGCAATGCGTTCCGCAATGGTTCGTGCCGCCACCCGACGGGGCTGTGTGTGTCCAATCAGCCCATGAATCCCTCGACCAATTTCGAGGCAAAATTTCGGGAGTTGTGTGCTCTTGCCAGAGCCGGTTTCTCCCGCCACGATCACCACTTGGTTGTCGCGAATTGCGGCCACCAACTCGTCATGGAACTCGGTGATCGGCAAACCCGCTGGATACAAGATTGCGGGCACCGCGGCCCTGCGAGTTGCGAGTCGTTCTTCAAGCGGTTCCGGCGAACGTCGCGGATTTTTGACGCGACGAGAACTCATCGCTACGGGATCGCCGCTATGTCAATCATTCGCTCAAAAACGAACTCATTGGGTAACACCGAGGTTTGGTGTTCGTGTCCGGCCACGGGCGCGGTTTGCGGCGAAATTTGTATGACTCGCCAACCATCTCGCAGAGCATCAAGCCCATGGGCGTACGGCTCGTCACCAATGGGCACAGGGCCAACACCGTCGGCGCCATCGTGGAACGCCCATGCCACCACTCCGGCCAAGAGCGTTGGTTCATCTAGCCACAGCATCAAAATTTGTTGGCGCATCACTGATGAGGTCACGAGGCTGTGCCCAAGCCTGCCCGCATTTCCTGGCGCGTCAAATACCAGTCGATGTCAAACTTCCGATCGGCGCTGAGATGACGCCACAGTTTGCTTCGCAACACCAACTCGTGACGGTATGAAGATTCGTCGTACCACGGTTGTCGTTCGCGCAACACCGTAGCAACGCTGCGATTGCTCGACGTCGCAAAGAGATTTTCTGTATGGGTGTTTCGCTCATCCAAGTCACTGGTGTCCCACAGTCGTACTTGCGGCGTCGTCGGATTCATTCGCAACTTGCCCATCACGCGCATATTGTCGCTGTTGTTGGGTGCCCCGGCATGCCATAGCCCGTGATGGAAGATCAGCACAGTGCCAGCTTCGCCAGCAAAGTACTGGTCGCCTTTGATGTGTTGGTATCGACCGATGTCGTGATTGTGGGCCTGGCGCAAATGGCTTCCCGGCACGAAACGGGTGCCACCGGCGCCGGGAGCAATGTCGTGCGGAAACCAGAAAAGTTGGACATCGAACGCAGTATTTGGATCCACGATCGCATCACAATGCAACCGTTGCCACGACAT
>JAYWAI010000008.1:0-2958 GCA_043782545.1 Acidimicrobiia bacterium | reverse complement strand
GGGTTTCGCCAACGCTCGTACTGGTGACACTGAGAAGCCATTGGTATACAACCAAAACGTGGTGCAGTTGGTGCCATCACCCAAAAACATCATTCTGCGCCAAAGCCAAGTGGGCATTCGTCTGAAAGACGGTTACGAAGGGCGTCTTATCATCGACGGACGCGACATTCCTGACGACCAGGTGTACGGCGCGGTGACCGGCGATCCTCAAGGCGGCGGCAACATTGGCTCGTCGAATCTGAGTGACAACATCGTGCGCAGCAACGTGCTTTTCACTCCGGGTCCCAAGACCGATATCGAGCGATTTAGCCCGGGCGAGCATTGCATCGTGGCCATTTTCTGGCAGATCGTTGAGGGTCCTGACGTAAATCCGCAACGCCAGGAATGGTGTTTTAAGGTCTCCTAAGAGTTCCCGTCGGCGTCAGTTGAGTTGGGGAGTTCGCCAGTCTCGAGTAGCTGTACGAAAGCGGCTTCGTCCAAAATCGGCACACCGAGTTCTTGCGCTTTGGTCAGTTTCGATGCTCCCGGTTCGGCACCGACGACTACGGCCGCAGTCTTCTTTGACACCGATCCCGGAGATTTACCGCCCCGGGCTTTGATGGCTTCTTCGGCACCCTCGCGGGTAAATCCCTCCAGGCCACCCGTGACTACGACCGCCATGCCGAGCAACGTGGGTTTCAGATTGCTGCGCTCTACAACATCGAATTGGACGCCAGCAGTACGTAGCCGTTCGACCATGGCGTGGTTTGATTCTTGAGCAAACCATCGAGCCACTGACTCGGCGATGATCATGCCGATACCGTCGACTGCAGCCAACGTTTCGGCGGGTGCAGCCATGATGGCGTCGAGCGAGCCAAACGTGTTGGCGAAGCTCTCCGCCGCTGCGGGCCCGAGGTGTTTGATGCCCAAACCGACGAGAAGTTTCATCAGTGGTCGCGTCTTGGAGCCCTCGATCGCTTCGAGCAAATTGTTCACGGACGTGCCCCCAAAGCCATCAAATTCCAACAACTGTTCCGCCGTGACCGAGTACAGATCTGCCGCGTCGTTGATGATCCCCTTGTCGCTCAGCATGAACACCGTGCGTTCGCCCAGAAACTCAATATCCATCGCGCCGCGCGAAGCAAAGTGAATAATGCGCTGATCTCGTTGGAAGGGGCATTCGGGTTCGACGCACCGCGTGTCAGCTTCGCCCACGTTGCGATGCAACGTTGAGCCCAGCGGGCACGGACACGTTGTTGGAAACTCCCACACTGGCAAACCATCTGGGCGTTCGCTGAGCACCGGGCCCACGACTTCGGGGATCACGTCTCCGGCTTTGCGCACAATCACGATGTCGCCGGGCCGCACATCTTTGGCCCGCACCTGATCTTGATTGTGCAAGGTCGACATGCCCACCGTAGAGCCGCCCACAAACACGGGCTCGAGCACCGCGAACGGAGTGGCTCGGCCCGTGCGCCCGATCGACACCATGATGTCCTTGAGTCGAGTCATTTTTTCTTCCGGCGGGAACTTAAATGCGATCGCCCATTTCGGTGCCTTCGAGGTGACGCCGAGCTGTTCGCGCATGGCGAGTTGGTCCAGCTTCACGACCACGCCATCGATCTCGTAGGGCAAATCGTGGCGATGCGCTTGCCAATGTTGGCAGTACTCGTACACCTGATCGAGCGTGGTGACTGGCCGGATTTCTGGGTTGACAGCAAAGCCCAACGAGCCAAGCCACGTCAGGGTTTGCGAGTGATCGCTGAAGCTCGGCGCGCCCACCGTTTCACCCAACTGGTAGCACCACATGGCGAGATTCCGACTCGCCGTAACGCCGGCATCTTTCTGCCGCAAGCTTCCCGCCGCCGAGTTACGCGGGTTCACGTAGAGCCGATCGTCGTTGGCACGTTGGCGATCGTTGAGTTCCTTGAATGCTTGCAGCGGCATGTAAATCTCACCGCGTACTTCAAGTACTTCCGGTGCGGGTTTGGGAATCGTTTTCGGCACGCTGTGAAGCGTTGCCACATTGGCGGTCACGTCTTCGCCCACTCGTCCATCGCCGCGGGTGGCGGCTTGAACAAAAACGCCGTTTTCATAGCGCAAGCTGATCGCTAACCCGTCGATTTTGAGCTCGCACACGTAGCGAGCTTCGCTCACAAATAGGCCGAGCCCTCGAGCCACTCGGTCGCCCCAAGCTTGAAGCTCACCCTCGTTCATGGCGTTGTCAAGACTCATCATTTGTGCCCGATGCCGCACCGGAGAAAACGTTGCGCTGACCGCGCCGCTGACCTGTTGGGTCGGCGAATTTGCCACGACCCATTCGGGATGTTGCGCCTCAATTTGCTCAGCTTCGCGCACCAGGTTGTCGTAGTCAGCGTCAGGAATTTCGGGTGATTCATCGAGGTAATACAGGTCGTTGTGACGCCGAAGCTCGGCACGCAACACGTCGAGTCGGGCTCGCAGATCAACACTCACCCGCGCAAGGTTACTCGTCTCGTTTTCTGTGACGGGACGTCGGCCGGTCAGGCTTGGCCGCGATGAACGCGCTCAAAGATCTGTTTCACCGCCACGGACATTGGCTCTTGGCCTTGGTGTGGGCAGGGTGCGCGTTCGCCGTTGGCCCGGTCGTGGGTACGTCGACTCGATCGGCGAGTCGGCCGGTGCAACTCGTCATTGTGATTGGCCTGTGGACGTTGTGGGCTATTGGCTTGCTCGCCGCGCTCGTGCGGTTGCCAGCTGCCCTGGTGGTGCTCCGAGTGACGGCGCCTGGGCCATTTTTCGTGTCGGCGGCGTGCGCAGTAGCGGGCCATACGAACGTTGTTGCGGTGGCAGTGTCAACGCTCGCAGCACTCGGCCCATTTGCACCGACAGTCGCCGACCGGTGGGTACAAGGCGGTGCCTACGGCCATGAGAAGCGCTTTGTATTGCGGGCACCGGGCGCATTGTTGCTCGGACCGATCGAGCTGACGTGGGTTGCTG
>JAYWAI010000007.1:0-2960 GCA_043782545.1 Acidimicrobiia bacterium | reverse complement strand
CCCCCGCGCCTTAGCCCGAATTTTGGAGCACTAAATGTCGAAACCACTTGCCGGAATCACCGTTGTCGAAGTTGCCATTTGGGGCTTTGTGCCGTCGGCTGGTGCCCTGTTGTCTGAGTGGGGTGCCGACGTCATAAAGATTGAGCACGCAGTAACCGGCGACCCGCAACGCGGCTTGAGTCGCATGGGCGATTTCGAGATGACTGAGCCCAACCCGGCGTGGACACATCCGAATCACGGCAAACGCAGCCTCGGCTTGGACATCTCCAAACCCGACGGTCGCGAATTGCTCGGGGAATTGGTGCGCGACGCAGACGTATTCCTCACGAGTTTTCTGCCCGCTGCTCGCCGCAAACTCAGAATCGACGTGGAGCACATCAAAGTCGACAACCCCACCATTGTGTATGCCAGGGGGAGTGCGCTGGGCGTGCGGGGCGACGAATGCGAAAATGGCGGCTACGACATGACGGCGTTTTGGGCCCGCGCCTCGACGGCGGCCAGCATCACGCCACGTGATCTCGACGGCATGATTGGGCCGCCGGGGCCAGCCTACGGCGACACGATTTCTGGCTCGAACCTGGCCGGAGGCATTGCCGCCGCGCTGCTCAAGCGTGAACGCACTGGCGAAGGTTCGGTCGTGGACGTATCACTCCTCGGCAGCGGCGTATGGGCCATGGGCATGAGTATCGACACATCGATCTTGCAAAACAAGCCCTGGCAGGGCATGGCCTCAGGCGTATTTGCGTCACCCTATAACCCACTCGTGGGCACCTACCGCACGGCAGGTGGGCGACTGCTGACGATGGTGATGTTGCAGCCCGGTCGCTTCTGGGCCGATGTGTGCCGCCACATCGATCGGCCCGAGTTGATTGACGACCCGCGCTTTGTTGACGTTGACGCGCTCACCGCGAATGGTGCGCAAGCCGTGGAGATTCTCCGTGAAGTGTTCCTCACCCGCACCCTGGAAGAGTGGACTGAACGGTTCCGCACGCTCGAGGGACCGTGGGCTCCCGTGCAAGACACGGTGCAGATCATCAGCGATCATCAAGTGCGCGCCAACGGCATGATCAGCGGAGTAGTCGACGACGACGGTACGCCGCTGGGCTATGACTTGGTGTCTGGCCCAGTGCAGTTTGACGAGCAGGCATCGGTGTTGCGACGGGCCCCCGAGTTTGCCGAGCACACTGAAAGCTTGCTCATGGAACGCGGCATCGAATGGGAGCGCATCGCGGCCCTGAAAGCATCCGGCGCGATTACGTGAATCGCGTGCAGAGTTACAACTCGACGAGCCGTGGCGCGTGACCGGTTGCTACTAGCGCACGGCCAATGTCAGCGGGCAAGGTTCGCGACGAACCAAAGATCGTGTCGAGCACCATGGTGCGTTTCATCGTGAGGTGAAACGCGTGGTCGGTGGTGAAGCCAATTCCTGCCAGTACTTGTTGGCAATTGGCGCAGGCCAGGCGAGCGGCCTTGCCAGCTAACGATTTGGCCAACATGGCAATCATCGGATCGCATTCGCCATCGACGTAGCTATTGGCCACCGCGGCTGAGCCTTCGGTGGCTACGAACACCTCGGCGAGCTTGTGCCGTACAGCTTGAAACGAGGCAATTGCCCGCCCAAACTGCACCCGATCGACCGCATGTTGGCGAGCCATTTCGAGCATCTCGCGCGAGGCAGCAATGAGTTGGTGGGCTAGCGCTGCTTGCGCATTAGCGACGACCATTGGCCAGTCGTTCGTAACCTCAACTCGATCGACAATTGCGGCCGATTCGGCGGTCACTCGCACAAAGGGTGCCGATGGATCGATTGCAAAATGGGCATTGGCCTCCAGCGACGACATGGCGACAGCCACGATGGAAATTGTTCCGTTGTGGAGTACAGGAACGAGCGCCAACTCGGCGGTGGAACGCCGTGCCGATATGAGTCCATCGACGGCGACGCCAGTGCCCGCCATGGTGCCAGCCGGTGCGGTGGAATTTGGTTGTGGCATAACTACGCACATCGCTGGCGACGCCGAGAGCCCAAGGCTGTGGGCTACTACATCGTCAAGCAGGCCAATCGGCGATCCAGTGGTGCCGAGCACGGCAAAAGCCGCCCCCGCGCCTTGGCGTGGCGCCATACCCAATAGGTCGGCCCACCCCAATTCGTACAGTTCGGCGTCGGCCGCCTGTGGACTCGTGGCCTGCGCTATGGCACCGGCGAAGCTGGTAGCCAACAGGGCCAATTCATCACGCTCGATCATGCCTCTACGCCCATGTTGAGCAAACGGCGAGCCACGATGTTGCGTTGAATTTCCGACGTGCCGCCGTAAATCGTGGCGGCCCGTGAATACATGAACTCTCGTCGCCATCTGGCCGCGTCGGCGTCAGTGCCAAACTCCAGTACCCCGGGCAATACGTCGCGTGCGGCATCGAAAAGTGTCTGCTCGGCAATGGCGGTCAAGATTTTGTCGACCGATGTTTCGGCCCCGAGTTGCTCGCCGTCAGACACTCGGTGTTGCGTGTGCAATGAACGGCAGCGAAACGCCATCACGGCTTGGTAGGCCTCGCCGAGCACGTGCGCCTCGTGGTCGTTCACCTGCCCGTCGTGAGCGGCGGCCGCGGCGACCATCTGATCCATGCGGTGATGCAAGAACGCACCCCGATGCCAAAATGAGGTGGAGCGTTCATACGGAAGGATGTCCATGGCGACCTGCCAACCTTGGCCCACGGAGCCCAACAGGCGCGACTCCGGCACGAACACGTCGTCGTAAAACACCTCACAAAATTCCAGAGCGCCACTTTGAATTTCTATAGGCCGAAACGTCAGGCCCGGTGAATCCATGTCGACAAAAAGCGCGGTAATTCCGCGATGGGCGCTGCCTGGCTCGCCGGTACGAGTGAGCAAAATGCAGCGCTGCGCCACCTGCGCATAACTGGTCCACACCTTCTGACCGCTGACACGAAATCCGCCGTCGACT
>JAYWAI010000006.1:0-20677 GCA_043782545.1 Acidimicrobiia bacterium | reverse complement strand
TGTCCAGACCTTGGCTGATCTGTCAGGCCATTCAATCCATCGGCCGATCGGCGATGAATTCGTGGCGATCGGCGCGGCGCGTCAGGCGGCATCAACGTTGGCTGGCCATTGGAGGGACTGGGATGTCGAGGTGGCGTCAGCAGTTGCGCCTTCTATCGATCTCGACGAGAGATCGGCGATTCGTTCGGCGTACGCGAAGCTGCGTGACGGCGCGGCTGGCAACTAAATGTTCGGCACGGCGAACACTCCGCTAAATGTTCGGCACGGCGAACACTCCGCGGAAGTTCCCAGTCGCAACAACGACGCCAACCACGACCATAACCGCCCCGCCGCCCACTGCGACCCAGACGCCGGCTCGTTTGAACTTGGCCAGCAGGGGAGCAGCACCGGTGGCCGCGAATACAAACGGGAGCCCGAGCCCCAAGCTAAACGTCACCAGGTAGATGGCACCTCGGGCGGCCGATTGCCCGCTGCCCGCTGTGGCGAGCGCGGCGGCCAAAAACGGCCCAACACAGGGCGACCAAGCGACTCCGAATGTAAGTCCCAAAACAGCGGGGCCGAAAAAATTATTTCGGGTACGGCGGGCCAGGCCGTCGAGTGGACGCCACGTGCGGCCCCAACGGCTGGACATCAATTGCAGAACACCACACACCGCAATCAGCGCACCCCCGACGATCTCGACGGGTCGTTCGTCGCCAGACAGCGCACTGCCGAAACGACCAGCTAGAGCGCCAAAGAGCGAAAATGTTGTCGTGAGGCCAATGACGAATATCACCGATGCTGCTACGGAGCGCCACCTTTGGGGACTGCCGACGTGACCCGTCATAGCGGACAGGTACACGGGCAATAGCGGTAACACGCACGGCGCAAAAAAGGCGGCCACACCGCCACCGAACATCGCCGCCAAATTGACAAACACGGGTTAGGCGATCGACGTGCTTCGGGGCGACGTGGGATCAATGTGCAGCAGCGCCCTGATCGTGTCTTCAAGCTCGTCGTAGGCGCCTTCTCCTACATGGTCGAACCGAACACGAGCTGATCGGTCAGCGACATAGATGTGGGGCCAGTAATGGTTACCCCACCCGTGCCAATTTATTTCGTGATCGTCAAAGACCACGGGCCAGGTGACGTTGAGATCTTTTGTCGCCTTGGTCACGTTGTTGTGATCGCGCTCGGCTGCGAATTCCGGAGTATGGATACCAACAATCTCTAAACCGTATTGGTGGTAACGCTGGTAAAGACCCCGCAACGTTGGCAGGGTGTTTTTGCAGTTGTAACACTCGAATGTCCAGAATTCGTAGAGCGTCACGGCACTAGTGAGATTGGGCGGAACGCTGGGTCCCGATGTGTTGAGCCATCCGAGACTGTCGTCGAGGTGGGGAACGGCCCCGAAATCGCCAGGGGTCCGAAGAGCAGCCGGCGACGGCGAATTTGGTGCCGGGGATGATGCAGCCTTCGTTGGCGCTGACGCGGTGTTCAGAGAATTCGGTGAAGTCGATCGACTCGCGGCAACGGTGGCGACGCCCAGCACGCCGAGTAGAAGTGCGAGCACGAAATACGCAGCGGTGCGGTTCATGACTGTGGTACGTAACATCACCCCACAACGGATGATTTGGCGAGTTAGCGGTGAGCTGCTTTGGAGAGCCGATCTCGAATTGCGTTGGCTAGACCGGGAGATGACGGCGGCATGACTACGACGATGGTGGAAGCTCCAACTGCGTCAGCCGTTCGGAGCTGGTTGTAGAGATCACAAGCAAACGACTCGACGGAGTCATACAAAGGCAGCCGGTAGATCGGCGCCGATGGGTTTATGGCGCTCAACGAAGCGACGAGCTGATTTGCTTGCTCGGGATCGCCGGCGAGCACCACCCGAGCCGTTGGCTGATAATGCGCCGCCAGCATTCCTGAGGCTCTCGACTCGCCGCCCACGTCGTTCTCGATGTCGACTCCAAGCCTGAGTGAAATGTCTTCCGCTGAAATTTTCCCGTGCCGCAAGATTTTCGGTTGTGACGTGGTGACGTCCACGATGGTCGATTCGACGCCGATGGTGCAGGGGCCGCCGTCCACGATGAGCGCCAAATCCGGCGCGTTGCCAAACTCGTCGAGCACATGTTGGGCGGTGGTCGGCGATACCCGGCCGAATCGATTTGCACTCGGAGCCGCAATGCCGCCGCCAAACTCTGCAAGTATGAGTTGAGCGACTGGGTGGGCGGGCGCACGCAGACCGATCGTCGAGCGCCCGCCAGAAACTTCAGCAGGTACTAGTGAATGGCGTTGCAAAATTAGCGTCAATGGACCGGGCCAGAAATAGGACGCGAGTTCACGTGCCATTTCTGTAATGTCGGTCGCCCAATTGTCGAGGTGGTCGGCCGATTGAATATGAACGATCAGCGGATGGTCGGCTGGGCGGTTTTTCAGCGCAAAGATTCGTTTGATCGCCGATACGTTTGCCGCATCAGAGCCGAGCCCGTACACGGTTTCTGTCGGCAGCCCGATGAGTCGGCCGCCGACCAGGGCCGAGGCGGCCTCGCTGATTGATTCTGGAGTCGAGGGCCGAATCAACTCTTCGGTGGGCGGTAGAAAACCACCAACGTGCCGATCCCGGCAACGATGCCGACGCCGGCACTGATGAGTAGACCAATGCCGGGGCGGACGTCAAGCCCAATGGCTCGATCAATCGAATATCGGCCAGGACCAGTGAGACCAATGCATGCGCCGATGGTGGCGAGCACGAGGTTGTACTCCCAGCCTTTTTTGACGATAAAAAACCCGTTCTTTCGGTGGTCTGTCCAGCCCGCAACGATCATCAAACCAACCATGGCGGCTCCAGCTAGGGGAGTGAGAAGGCCCAAAGCAAACATGAGGCCCCCGCCCAGTTCCGTGCTTGCCGCGGCTAACGCGTGCAGTTTGCCGGGCCGCATTCCCATGGAATCGAACCATCTAGCGGTACCGGCAAGTTTGCCGCCTCGAAAGAATTTGCCGTAGCCATGTAGGGCGAACGTGACGCCAATGATGACGCGAAGTGCAAGCAGACCGTAAGCCACGCCGCATTCGGATTGGTACAACGAAACGGGCCCCTTCGAGAGCGGGATCATCAATACAGTTACCACGGAACAGCCTCCAAAAACTCAAGTGCGGTGTCGAGAAATTTCATATCTTTAGGCGTGGCGAAGTGATCAATACCCTTGAGCATTACTAACCGAACGTTGGGGAGCGACGCCATGAGCGTGTCGGCATTGCCGACGAAATCGCGATCGCCGAGGACAACTAAAACTTCATTGGTAATCTGGCCGAGGCTCGCTGGGTCGATGGGTGACCGGACCCGATCCAGCACTGCTGCGAGTGCGAGTCGGTCGTTTCCACCCGCGCTGGCGTACTGGACGAATTGTTGAGCCACGCGGTCGTCTTCGCCAGCCGTCCCGTGAATGGCGTCAGCTATGGCGCTGGTGCGTTGCTCGATAAAGAGGTTTTCGCCGACGCCTGACACCACGATGCGGCCAAACCGATCTGGCATTTCGATGGCGAGTCGAAGAATGAGTTCCGCGCCGAGTGAGAACCCGATGGCGTCAACAGGGGTGCCGTCGGCGGGAAGGTGCGATGCTAAATCGCGATGCATATCGGCATAGGCCTCGACCTCATGGGGCTTATCGCTGGAACCATGACCGATGAGGTCAACGCCGATCACTTGCCGGCCGGCGTCTCCCAACAGGTCTATCCATCCGCCCTCGCGCCAATTTCGTTCAAAACTCATTGCGAAACCATGAACGAGCATCACTGGGTTAGTTCTCATTCTGGCTCCTCCAACATCTCGACAACCATAGGCGGACGGCGTCGTTCAATGATGACGTCCGCTACAAAAAGCAGCACGCCAAGGTAGACGAACCAACCCACCGGATCGAACGCGGTGGGCCATTCAACGCCGGGGGCGTAGTGGTAGCCGAACTGTTTGCCGACCGTGTAGACAGCGATATTTCCCAGGACTATCCAGGCAGCCATGCTGGTAAATAATCGAAATTGTCTTTTCCATAAGCTCAACGCGACAAGTGCGAACACTATGAGCCCCGATGCGAGTCCGTTGAGCAGTGCGGCGGCCAAACCCAACGAGCCCGCCAGAGTGCCGAGCGTATGAATTTCAATTGGTTGTGAACGCATAGCCCACGGCGCTGCCATGTGCGCCCCAAAGGTGCTGGGATTCACGCTGTGGCGGGCGACTGATTTACGACGTTTCCACGAAATTGCCAGAATCAATAGACCGCCCAAAAATGCAATGCTGGAGATTATGAGTGCCAAGTCGACGGCTTTTTGTGGCGTCCATGTAACGACGATGCGATCAGTTGTGCCCACCGGCCCTGGCGTGACCAGCCAGCCGTTGGCGTAGCCGTTGATGAGCTGGGACCCGCCGATTTCGTGGCCGTTGACAGTTGCTTGCCAACCAACATTTTGGCTTTGGCCAAGTATGAGCCAGTAAGGGCTAGTTGACGTTTTCTGGTCGATCGTGGCGGTGAGTTGCATCTCAGTCCG
Organism: Acidimicrobiia bacterium; assembly: GCA_043782545.1. Taxonomy (GTDB): domain Bacteria; phylum Actinomycetota; class Acidimicrobiia; order Acidimicrobiales; family JBBRKR01; genus JBBRKR01. Next base: position 16,156 of record JAYWAI010000006.1, on the reverse strand, counting down.
CTCGCTTTTTGCGACCGAAATTTTCGGCGGTGTCGCTTGAGGGCCAGCATTGGAAGCGCTGGGTTGGGCCACCGATGTGTAGCGAAGTTGGTCAACGCTGATGCCGATGTCGGCACCATTTGAGGATCTAATTATGTGCTCGCCCGCAGTCAAGGCGAACTTATCGTTGGTACAGCCCACGAACTTTATTGGCGAGCCGCTTGCCGCATCGGCGACTGGGGTCGGTTGGAGGGAGATACCAAATGGCGCTCCGTCGATCGTGAGAAGATCCGTCCGACATGCCGAGTTGATGGCCGAACGTAAGGAGGATGCCTGCACACGTGAGATGCCAAGTTCAGCGATTCCGATCGGCATATCGATATTTTTCGCAGAATAGAAATCGATGGTGGTGACTGCTCGGGTGGCCTCGACAGTGAAACGGATCGAGCGTCCCGAAATGTGGGGGGTAGCCAGATGTACGGTCTCGGCGTGATTTTCGGCAGGCGAATCAGCAATTGCCGGCACATCGAAGGTGCCCGCGGCGATGCCGTCCGCAGTGACGGACATCCGGGTTGGAACCGAATGCCGGCCGTCGTTAATGACCGACAGATCGATGTGATCGAACGAAATTGGTGGGCTCGGATCTGGGGCGGCGATTTCGATCCATTTGCCAATCTGATATCCAAATCCGGGGCTCCAAAATGTCGACGCGTCCTGGTCGATGGCGCTTGAGGCGCGTGCGGTGCGCAGTCCGGCGAGCCGGTCAGAGCTGGTGGCCGTCAGGCCGCCGGGTACTCGCAACAGCGAATCGAGCACGGTGTCGGTAGTGCGTGCGTCGATTTCGACCAGCCCGGTGAATGCACCGTTGAGACCGCTCGGCAATGTGAAGACACGTGAGAGTTGTTTTTCGGGGTCGGCCCGAAATGGTTCCTGTGGATTCGCACGCAACCGTGCCATGTTGAGGATGACGGTGTTGGTAGGCGCGAGAGCGTTTGCTGAATTCAGAATATCTTTCGGCAACCTCACGAGCTCGTCGACCTTGATTCCGTTCACGGCGACCTCAGCGAACCCAACTGGGCTATAACCCGCGTAGTAGGCCAGCCGCTTGACGTTCACGTCGTCTATGTGAATTTCGAGAGAGTCAAACGATGTAGTAGGAAACGAAATTTTTTCGCCTATAGGCGTTCGAGATGCGTCACCCAAGCTGATTTTTCGGCTTGAAATTACCTCGTTGTGATAGAGAAATTTGAGAGTTGCCTGGGTGATCCAACGATTGCCGCCCTGCGCCTGCGTGAGCGTGATTTGGTCAGCCGAGATAGACGACGGCAGGTCGACGCGCAGGTATTCTCCGCGCACTTCGTCGAAAGCGCCCACTTTCCACGCGGTTCGGACATCGCCGTCGAAGGCATTCGATGGGCGATCTTCGGCGGTGTAACTCACTGGGTTGCCGTAATGGCTGGCTCGAATTTGGCTCACACCGCGCAATTCCGTGACCGTGTAAGCATCGCTGGACGCGTTGGGAAATACTTCTAGTCGCGCGTCTTTCGGGTCGGCCACGAGAGCGGTTTCATTGACCTGTTCTGTATAGCCAAAGTTTTCCCGCTCGGTGCCCCAACGCTGTGCCCGACGTCGGTTGGTGTCGGTAACGATGACTGTGCTGCCTGCTGCAATGGTGCTGGCAAGAGTCGCCGAGTTGAGCGAACCCGATTCGATGAGTGGGCGAAGCGGGTTTAACAGGTCGGCTATATCGACGATGCCCTCGCCGTCGCCCGCCACGACCATGGGGGCCGCCGCGCTGACCGACTGCACGATGGGCGGCGACGACGTGACACCGAACACACCTACTGGCGGCGGGTCGGGAGCATTGGTTGGGGTGTTGAGCTCTTGTTCGTCTTTCAGCGGCTGGCCGGCAATTGCTGTGTTGCGTAGGGCCGGACCGTAAGTCGTCGGGTCGGTCAAGCCTTCTGGGGTAGGCGAAAATGCATCCCACACCAAACGAGGTCGAGGCGTGCGGAACCGCTCGTATTGGGTGTCGCTTCGCAACAACACTTGCGACGCTCCAATGAGCCGAGCCACAGGAGCGACGGCAGCGGTATCGAGAGTGCCTTCTTGCAATCGGTGGTCCAGCGCCCGAAGCAAGTCGCTCGACGCCGCCTCGCCGAACGGGATGAGCTCTCGACCGACCCACGGGCGGCTCATGAGACCTTGGGTGATGAGATCTTGCGTGTTGCCCCATCGGTAGGTGCCGAAATCGACACCGGGTAGCTCTAGAACTCGACGGTTATCGCCGTTGTCGAGCGCTTTGGTGGCCTGCACCCAATAGGCGGGAAGCGTCTCGTCGCGGCGAAGATTTGCTGGAACGAGGTTTCCTGTCCACAGCTGAGGAAAATTCGCAACGGTGAGCACCACGACGAGGATCGGCATGATTCTCCCGAGCCTCGCCACGTTTATCGACGGCACAAAACGCCGTCGTGCTGTGCGGGCCTGGTGGGTCGCAAGCGCTTCCAATCCGCCAGCGATAAGGCCCGCCAGCCCAAGCGATACGAGGGGCACGGCGCGGGGTGAATTTCGCAACCCCAACCCCAAGACGCTGGATTGGCCGAAGGCCTTCAGCAAACGGCCCACGGGTGCCGGCGACGTGTAGGGGTGTGTGCCGATCGCAATGACCATGCCGGCAAACATCACACCCACAAAAAAAATGCGGTGTCGGAATCGGGCGATCGCCCCGGCTAAAAACGCGAATGCTGGCACGGAGAAGCTCACCAAAATAAGCCAGAGTTTTTGCGTGTAGTACTTCGCGGCCTCCGTCCAAGGGCCAACGCCGTCTCGGCCGTAGAAGTACCAGTAGCCCAGTTGGCGAACGACTTCACTGGGTGTTGACGTATCGGCGACTGTTTCGATTGTCTCAGTCAGTTTGAGGACCGGTAGCCCGAATGCGCCTTGAGTTCGCAACCCCATGAGCCACCACAACTGCATGGGCAGCGTGACCACGCCAATACGCACTATCGCACCGATCGCTCGACGCCAGGTCTGCTCATGCTCGACCGCTGTTGAGTAAATTACCCACAGGAGTGGGCCGAGCAATATGAAAAATAGTGAGCTGGCGTTGGTGCCTCCGACCAAAGTGATAACGACGGCAAACAGTGTCGGTGCCCGCCACGCAGTGAGCGATCGCATTGGCGACTTTGTTGCCGGGATGTTGGTATCGTCGCTCGAATCTTCCAGATTCGCAAGCGTGGTAGCGACGCCCATACTGGTGCGAAGGGCGCACATCGTGAGAGCTATCAGGCTCGGCAATGCCGCCCAAGGAAACAGCAGTGCCGACGTGCGTCCAAAATATGCCAGCGTGTAGGGCGACAGGCCGTACACGAGACTACCGGCGACCATCGGCCCGGTTCGGGTGAAGCCCATGAGTCGCAAAAGCCAACGCATGCCCGCCAAAGCGGCGAAAAAAAGCATGCCGTACCACAGTCGTTGCCCAACCCACATAGGAATGTGCAGCACCTTGCACAGCGCGAAATATGGACCGAGTGGGAACAGATACCCGATGTTTTGGTGAGTGACGGTGCCCAGCCCTGCATTTGGGTCCCACATGCTGCTGACTCGGCCGAGCATGCGAATTGGATCGAGAAAGAGGAATTGCTTGGTGTCAGCAGCGACCATGCCGGGCGATGAAAAGAACGGTCCAACGAAGCTCATGAGAGCAAACCAAAAATTCGGGTGTCGAATTATTTTTATTTTCGTGCCGACGTCGCTCTCGTGCACGTTCGCGGTGACTAGCGACATTGGTCAGCGAGCGTTCTGAGGGTTCCGTATGCCGTTTGCGTCCACGAGAACTGCGCAGCATGGGCGAGGGCGCTAGCGGCTAAATCAGCCACCAGCTTTGGTTGAGATACGAGCTTGGCGATCGCCATTCCGAGAGCGTTGACATCATCGACGAGCACGCCGGTGACACCATCCACGATGGCGTCACGGTGGCCACTGATGTTGGTAACAACTGAAGGCGTGCCGCACGCGGCTGCCTCGGTTACCGTCATTCCCCAGCCCTCGTGTGACGATGCACTGACATTAAGCCAGGATGTTTGGTACAACTCGAGCAGCTCTTTGGGGCTCACCCGTCCCGCGATGCGCACACTTTTTTCGAGGCCAGCGTCTCGCACCGCTTGCTCAATTTTTGGGCGTTCAAATCCGTCGCCCACGATCGTCGCCTCAAGCTCGGGGCATTCGGATTGCGCATGTTGAATTGCTTGAATTACCAAGTCGAAATGTTTTGGCGGCACGAGCCTCCCGACCGCCAACAGCGTGGGATGCGCTGACTTTGTATCGTCGGGCCGGAACGTTGGATCGATGCCGGGTGGTACGACTGTCACCCGGTCGCCGGGCATATTGAAACGGTTAAGGATAGTTTCCTTGGACGACTCGGACAGCGTCACGAGTTGGGTCCGGCGATAAAAGTGGGGAGCGATTTTGAGTTCGACCGTTTTGCCCAATCGAGCGAGCCGCTCCGACAAAACCATGTCCCACATTTCGTCGTGAATGTGGTGAAGCCATGTTGCTCGGGGCCCGCGAAACCACACCGGCGAGAAAAATGGCATGCCGTTCCAAATCTCGACGAGCCCGTCGGCGTGGCCAAGCCTCCCGGTGACTTCGCTCAGAATTGTGCGAGGAAAAGTCATATAGCGTCCGGCCTTGCGCACCACTCGGTAGCCGTTACGCAATTCGTTGTTGGGGCGATTGACTGCGTAGCTGGTGCGCATTGTCACATCGATCCCTGCGCTTGCCCAGATCGACGCCACTTCGTGGGCGTGAACTTCACTTCCACCGGCCTCGGGGTCAGCGATGTCGCGCCACGCTAGGAGGTGAATTTGTCGGAGGCCCGCCCGTTCGGCGACTTCGGCGATCTCGTCGATAGTTACTGACATGCGTCCATAGTCTGTCAGGTCGGCAGTATCTGTTTGAGGAGCCAACGAGCAACGATGGCTCCCCCCGGACCGTCGTAGTGAACCCCGTCAGGGCGCAGCACCGTGCCATCGACTTTCTCGACGCATGACTGCTTCGTCGGGCATACCCACGAGGCAAGGTCGATGGTGGTGATCTTTGTCTTTGCCAGTTCTGAGCGATAGACGGCGTTGAGACAATCGATACGTTTGTCACGTTCATCAGCGCCGGGCACATCTTTCTGGCGCATGTACGGAATTGACGCAACAAACACCTTCGCAGCGGGGTCTTGGGACAGAGCGTGGAACGCTGCTTGCAATTCGTTGCCGAACCATTGGTCAAATTTCACTTGACAGGGATGGAAAAATTCGTTGGAGTCGATCTGACGATCGTTGACGTCCCACGCGCCCTCAACGAGCAGCACCGCCGTTGGCTGATACACGGAAATGTCACGGGGCCAACGGGTGTCCCAACTGTGGCAATCAGGGTGTTCCGCCACGATCTTGTCGGCGGCTAGGCGCGTCTTTCCCGACCCTCTGGCAACGCCGCACCCCAGGAAACCGCGATTCAGAAAGTCGAAAGTGAATTCGCTTTTCACCTGGTCGAAACCGGCTGCCACGGTGAGGGCCACGGAGTCTCCAAATACGACGATTCGGGGTATATGAGAGCCAGCGCTGGTGATCACTGTCGGGGGCGGATCCACGATCGAGTCGTTTTGTTGAGGAAAGTTGATGGGGCTCGGGACGCCGCCGATGGCCGCTACCGAGCTATTCGTGGTTGTCAACACAAATGCCCCAATGGCCACCGCTGCGAATGACGCCACTGCCACACCGAAAGCGATGTGGCCGCGAAGCGCGCCGTGGCGAATTGGCCGTTCGATGACGAAGTACGAAAAGACCGCCACGGCAAAGGTCGCAGCCAGTCGAACGATGTCCAACGTCCAGCCGGAAGTGTGTATTCGATCAGGGGTGAGCCAGACCTTGAGCGGCCAATGCCACAGATACAGGCCATAGGAAATGGTCCCTAGGGCTCGCAAGGGAGCGATAGAAAAAATTGAGGCGATGACACCGGAGGGTCGAAGAGCAGCAGCGGCGATCACGACGGCGACTCCTATTGCACATGCGAACAGGCCGCCTCGGTACAGGGCTTCGGTGGTGCCGCTCACCCGAATCCACGCCCAGCACAGCGGTGCGAGAGTCACCACGGCCAACACGTCGACTGCGAGCCTGTTTCGCTCGGAAATTGATGGGCCAAACCTTGCGACCAATACTGCCAATCCGGCACCCACCAAAATCGATGCAGCGCGGGTGCCAGTTCCCAAATAAGCACGAGTCGTAGACCCGCCCGGCGAATACAAGACCCACATGAGTGACACGGAAATAGCCGTCAGCGTGGCAATCACACATCCCAAAACGATGCGCTGTCCGCGTCCGATTTTTAGGGCCACGATGACTACGACGGGCCACACGAGGTAGAACTGCTCTTCGATCGCCAGCGACCACATGTGCTCGAGTGGCGACGGCGCAGCAAACAAATCCCAATAGCTGTTGTTCGCAAAAATTGCTCGCCAGTTCGCGACGTAAAACAGCGTGGCTAAAGCGTCCAGACGGAGGCGATGCAGCTCAGAGGCGGGGCCGATCGTGCGAGCGACGATCAACACTGCGCTCAACGTGCAAATGACCGCTGGAAGGAGGCGCCGCGCTCGCCGAACCCAAAAGTTTTGCAGTCGAATTCGGCCGTGCTGGCGGTGCTCGGAAATGAGCAGGCTAGTAATGAGAAATCCCGACAGCGTGAAAAACGCGTCGACCCCGAGATAGCCACCGGCGAGGTGGCCAAAATGAAACCAAATAACGGCGGCGACTGCGATACCCCGAATTCCGTCGAGCGCCGGCATACGTTGCAGCCGTGGTGGGGCGGATGTCATAACGGGCAATACAATCGCATACTTGGTCGCCCCTCACCAAGGCTCTATCCTGGCTGTGAATGTTTTCTCGCCGCCGTATAGCGCTCGTTATTGCGGTCCTCGGGTTGTCAACGAGTGCATGCGTGGGAAGTGCTTCGCACGAGTCCACCAACTCGTCATCGGCCTCAACGGTCGCACCGAGTCACGCTGAAACTGGCGAGACACCAACCACTTCGGAAATCCCTACGTCGACCGCGTCGACTTTGCCTGTAGCGACCACGACAATTGCCCGAAAAGTGATGTCGGCCACCAACCCACTGAAAGTTATGGTGGTTGGCGATTCGCTGATGTTCGACGCTACGCCTGGAATCGTCGGGGCATTTGAGGCCACCCACGCGGCGAAGGTATTTGAAGCAGGAGTGCCCGGATTCGGCTTGAATCGGTCCTATCACTGGAGTGAGGAATGGCCCAGGTTGTTGAGCGAGTGGCACCCTGACATTGTTGTGATGCTTGAGGGCGGTTGGGATTTGCCATTGCGAAAATACGTAGGTCCGGCCCGGTACCAGAAGCTTGTCGATAAGGCGGCGGAAACTCTGACTTCGACCGGGGCGCACCTGTATTGGCTTGAACTACCTCAAGCGCGCAAGCCGTACAGCTACGACTTCATCGACAGAAGCGTCAATTTGCAGTTCATAGAGCTAGCCAAGACGCACGCCGACGCCGTGACATTCGTACCGATTGAACCTGCGTTAGACCCTGACGGCGTATTCCGCGTCAGCCGTGTCGACGCGGCTGGAGCCTTGCGGGTTCGAAAAATCGACGGAGCGCATTTTTGTGCCGACGGAGCAGCAGCGTTGGGTAGGGTCCTGGTGGACGCTGCTCGGGAGCACTTCGACTTTCCGGCATTGGTGCCAGGGTGGGAATCAGGTCTGTGGCGTTTCGACGGCCGGTTCAATGACCCCAAGGGTGCCTGCACTGATCCTCCGCTGGCGAAAGATCCCTGATACAACGACGTCCACACTCACGGCGGCCAACACGCACATCAACATGTCAGCTGGTGCTCGAAATCTCGTCATCCCGTAGGTCAACATGGCCGTTATCGTGATCGCGACCGGTATGGCGATGAGCGGCCATATCGAAATCCGACGCCGACGAAGTACCAATGCCCCCGCAACGGCGAACGGTAGCAGTAGGTAGTACTGCGCTAGACCTAATCGGCTTACGCTCAAATTTCGGTCGTCGTATGTGTCAAGGACCATTTGTTGGCCGGGCCGAAAAAGGTTCCATTGCCGGCCGACTCGTGCCGCGAGCACTACGGGCACGCGTGATTTGTGGGTCTTGATATAGGCGACTGCTTTTTTGCGAAATTCGACGTCGTCGATCGATGGATCCCGTCCCGGCGGATACGGCCCGCGGCACTCAAACCACAAAAAACCGACGAGTTCGCCGTAGTACGTTTGATCACAATTTGTGTAGGCCAACGTGATGCCCAAACCGGTCGACAGGTAGACCGGTTCTTTGAATGTTGAAAGATTTCGGGCGACCCACGGTGCCATTACTGCTGCGGCCGAGAGTCCGACAGCCAACGAATATTTCACAAATGCCCAGCGACGGTCGTTGCCTTTCGCGGCCCGAATAATCAACGGCAATCCCACTAGGGGCAGGAAGAGCAAAAGCTCAGCTCGACACATCGCAGTGACGCCACATGCGAGACCAAACTTCACTGCAGTTGGCATCGCTGGTCGATCCAGAAAATCATATGCCGCGAGCAGCATGACTGCGGTTGCCACGACAGCCAGCGTCTCGCTCATCACTAGAGCGTCGTTTATCCACAAAAATGCGTAGCAGGCCACGAACGCGGCCGCTATTAATCCGACCCGTGGGCCAGCAAGCCGCTTGCCCAATATGCCAGCCAGAATGACGGTCGCGCCGCCCAACAAACACGTAGCCAGCTGGTGAGCCAGGATTGACTTCATGCCAAGTGTGCTGAAGATCGCTAGGTAGAACCAATAGCCCGGGGGGTGATCGGCCATCGGCACGACAAGGTGAGCTTTGGACAGATACAAGGGCGGTGTAATGAGCCCCTTGCCTTCAGCGAGAAAGTTTGCTCCGTGGTGGTAAACAAAATTGTCACCGTGAAGGACGAAATTACGTTTCCACCCAAATACGAAGCCGACTCGTATAGCTAGTCCAGCGCAGCAGATGATGATGAGGAGATTCCAGAATCGCCGTGTCGACATTGGCGGTGCAATCATTGGATCCGATTCACGCGAGGGTGATGCTCGGTGGCGTATCCGCCCAAAGGCTGGTGGTGGTTGCAGATCAGTCACAATGTGCCTACCGTAGTCGTAACGCCGCGAAGCGGGGCGATAGTGTGGTCGACCGTGCGTTGTCTCGTGACCGGTGGAGCCGGCTTTATCGGTTCGAATCTTGTTGATGTGCTGATCGAGCACGGTCACAGCGTCGAAGTCTTCGACAACCTGAGTACCGGGTCGCGCGATAACTTGAGTCATCTTGATCCCGGTCTGTTGACCGTCGGATCCATTCTGGACCCCGTAGCGATTGATGCAGCAGTTAGCCGATCGGATCTTGTGTTTCATCTCGCAGCTGCGGTCGGCGTGAAGTACATCATCGACGATCCGTTGGGATCGATTCGCACCAACGTTCGTGGCACGGAAGAAGTACTCGATGCATGTTTGCGTCACGGCGCGAAGGTCGTTTTGGCGTCCACCAGTGAAATTTACGGACGTCCAACGAAGTTTCCGATTTCTGAAAACGACGACCGGCTGTTAGGTCCAACTACGGTCTCGCGTTGGAGTTACGCCACATCGAAGGGCATTGACGAGCACATGGCGTTGGCTATGGTGCCTGCGGGCTTGAGGTGCTCGATCGTGCGGTATTTCAACTCGTACGGTCCGCGCTTGGCGGCAAACGGCTACGGAAGCGTGGTTGCCACATTTATCGGTCAGGCAATGACCGGTGCTCCACTCACGGTTCTGGGCGATGGAAGTCAACAACGATGCTTCACGTATGTCGGCGACACGGCGTTAGGTACGTACTTGGCCGGAGTGGTCGACGCCGGTCAGGGCGAGCCGTTCAATATTGGAAGTCAGAACGAGATCGACATGGCGACTCTGGCTCGTACGGTGGTGGACGTTACGGGGTCGACCTCAGAAATTCGTTTCGTGTCCCATGCCGAGAAATTTGGCCAGGGCTTTGAAGACCCGAATCGCCGAGTTCCTGACGTTACCAAGGCAGCTCAGTTGCTGGGTTTCGAAGCTCAGGTCACCCTTGACCAAGGCATTCGCCGCGTCATTGATTGGTGGCGAGCTACTCGCGGGTAGCCCGGTTAGGCGTTTTCTTCTGGCCTCCATTTGGCCCAGTACAAGATGCGCTTTACGGCGTCGATGCCGTCCGAGAACGTAATTTTCTTTCCCTCGTCGATACTCCGAGGCGTGTACAAGCTGGCAACTTCCATCATCCGGGCACCCGAGCGCGCCAACTTTGCGGTGAGTTCCACTTCTATATCGAACGCTTTCGATTCAAGGGGAATTTTTTTGAGTATCGATGCGCGCATTGCCTTGTGAGCTGTTTCCATGTCAGTGAGGTCGGTATGGAAAATTGCGTTGGTGAGTTCAGTCAAGAACCAATTCGCCAAACGACGTAGACGCTTGGTCTTGCGTGCTCCCATTAAAAAACGCGAGCCGTACACAACGTCGGCCTCTCCGGTTTCGATAGGGCGAATGAGGTTCACAATATTGGACGGTGATAATTCGAGGTCGCTGTCTTGGATCACGATGATGTCGCCAGTAGCGACCTCGAATCCACGTCGCAGCGCGGTGCCTTTGCCACCGTTTTGGGGCATCAGTTCGATGCGAACGTTGGGGGCATGTTGCCGACTGGCCAAGATGGCTCGTGACTCATCTGTAGATCCGTCGTCGACCACGATAATTTCGGTGTCGAGGTCGAGATGTTCGAGGGCTTCAATAACGAGCGCAATTGTGTGCTGCTCGTTGTAACAGGGTACGACGATGGAGATCTTCACGGGCGGGGAGCCTAATGAACGAGTGACTTAAATCGTTCAAGCGGTCGTTCGAAATATCGCAAAGTCAATGCGGCAATCACGACCGCCCCGAGCGTGCCTGCCGCGGCGACGACCGCGAAATGGGCATCAAAATACCGACCTCCGAACAGTGTCGTGGCCTTTTCTACTAGCGACTTATGCCACAAGTAAATGCCGTAGCTCAAAACTCCGAGCCATGACATGACGAAGCTTCGTAGGAAGCGCGTGGCAGCAGTCCTCGATGGGCTGCACACGCCTATTAATAGCAACGACGCGGCGACGAGGGTGTAGAGCGTTTGTCGCTCAAAGGCCTGGCGACCAGGAACCCACGCTATCCCTTTTGGAAGTCCGACGACCTTGGACACGATGACGAATGAAGCAATACCCATCAGCACCAACGGGAAAGTGAGTCGTTGCAATAACGATCGGATCTTGATGGGCGTTGGCGATTCGCACGTGACGAGCAACGCGACTGCCATACCAACGGCAAAGAAATCAAGGTGTGCCGGCAGCCAAAACAGCGCTGTACCAGCCCAGGTGGGGTCGAAGGTGTAGATGGCAGCCCGATAGGCCACGCTCACAAGGAATAGCCCGGCGATGCCTACGAATTCATTGACTGGTCGCCCTTTACCGAAATGGCGAGCTAATCGGGCGTAGAGCGGAAGGAAGAAATAGAAACTCATTTCTGTGCAGAGGCTCCACGCCTGAGGCAAACCACCCAAGGCGTGACGGGCGGAGTAAATCTGGGTCAATGAGTAGTACCAAATAGCGTCGTAAAACCCTCCGATTCTGGTGTGAAACAGGAGAGCACAACCGGTGAGGGCGAGCCAATATGCCGGCACGATTCGCAGCACGCGACGCCACCAAAACGCGGGCATTGATGGTGCAGGCGATGCATCGAGATTGGCTCGCAGGAACGGGCGATACAACAGAAATCCTGACAGCCCGAAAAATATGGGTACGCCGATGTCGCCGCGGGCAGCGAAGTCGCCGAAAGAATTGCGGAAGGTGAAGCCAGAATCGAATCCGGCGTGATGGAGTACAACGAGCAGCGCCGCGAGGGCGCGAACGCCATCCAGGGAGGCAAACTGTCGATCGGGTAAGCGAGGTAGATGACGAATTTTTCTCATGGTATGTACGCTCCGAGAAAGATGGCGCAAGCGTAGGTCATGAGCCCAGCAGTGGATCCGAGGAGCACAATTTTGTCAACCATTCGCCGCCTGGTGAGAAACGCTGCCGCGATGATGAGCGGAAACGCGCTGAGGCCGTAGCGTTCGAAGCTGTCGATGTTGTTGCTGGCCAAGGCAACGGTAACGATGGCGAGCGCATACCACCCGTAAGCGGCGGGAAGCTTCCGAAACGTGACCACGATGAGGGCCAGGAACAACACGGCCCAGGGAAAATGAAGCCCTTGAGCGACCGGGCCGTGAACCAAATCTTTGGCGGCGCGCAGAAGTCGGCTGAATGGATCTTGGAAAGTGCGGTGATACACGTTGGATTGGATGGTCAAGGGCAGCAAGGCGTCGTGGTAACGCAGTTGCGCGTAGCCGAGCCATAGGGCGCCGCCCGCTAGGGGGGCGCACAGGGCGGCCAGGCTCGAGCGGGTAATCCGACGGGTGCGGAAAATTTCGACGGCGATTGGCACGCACAGCAGAAACCCGATCGGGCGACACAACCCAGCCAGCAACCCGAAGATAATTGCCGGTCCAAACCGCTTCTTGGCGCGTATGCAATAGAAAACGGCAACGCTCAGCAGCATCAAGAGTGACTCGCTGTAGCCCATCACGAGTACCACTGCGGCAGGGGCGAGCGCACCGATCCAAACACCTCGTTCAGCCAATTCGCTATCGCCAGTTTCGGCAACCACAAGTTCGTGTAAGCCAATCGAGAAACCGAGCGAGCACAGATTTGTTGTCAGAATCACCGCTAAGCCGGGCGAGCGAACAATCAACCGCAACGCAGAGCAGACAAGCGGAAACAACGGAAAGAATCGCAATGACGACTGACCGACCTTGTCGTAGCCGTAGGCCACGATGTCACGAAACCAATCACCATCCCACGACAACAGACCCTGGCTCAATCGCAGCGGCCGCGGCCGACCCGGGAGTAATTGATCAGCAATGACGTAGCTCAACAACAGCGCGCCGATTACCACGACGCGTGCCAGAAGAAAGCTTGGCAGCACTACTCTGAGTGTGCGCCAAACTCTGGCCCTCACGGCTTGGTGGGACCGCCGCTCGAACCTACGGTATGAGAAATCTCCGACAGCGACTTCGTTTCGTGGTATTCCTCTTCGACATTGACTGACCAAATGTCGTGTTTGGCACCAGTCACGATGTTGTCAACGGTGAGGAGCGCGGTATACATCGAGTGATCTTGATTGTTGTACTTGTGCATGCCGTTACGGCCCACTGGGTGGACGTTGGGAACGTTGGCGGCAATCCAATCGCGCATGATCTGCACGTTGACCCTGTAGTGCTCGTCATACATTGGGTATGCCTTTGGCATGCGCACGACGTAGCCCTGTTCGACTTGAGCGGGGTCGACCAACTTGAGATGAGCAAGTTCTTTTTTGCCCAGAGCAATGAGATCATCGTCGGCCATCGTCCAATATTCGTCGCCTTCGTTGACGAAATACTCCAGGCCCAAACAGGTGCGATCTTGTTTGACGAGATACGGCGACCACGAGCCGAAGTTTTGTATCCGACCGAGTTTCACCTCAGGGGAGTGCACATAAATCCAGTTGTCGGGAAAACCGACCGATTCGGGCACGACCAGCGCCACGGTCAGGAAATCGCGGTATCCCAGCGCGTTGGCGGCTGCCAAAACCTCGGCCGTGGGCGGTGGATCCATTGCTCGGATCAGTGCTTGCATCGGCATCGACGAAATGATGTCGCGACCTTCGTGACGGCCCGACGGCGTACGCACCCCGGTGGCTTTGCCATTGGCGTGCTCGATGGCGGTGACTGGCTCGTTGAGCCGTACCTCACCGCCGGCCGCAACAACGAGATCGCGGCACCGCTCCCACATCATGCCCGGGCCGTATTTTGGATATTGGAATTCTTCGATCAGGCTGGTGATGTCTTTTTGGTTGCGCTTGGGCAACATTGAATTTATGACGGCCTTGAACAGGCTCAGGTTCTTAATGCGTTGGGCAGCCCAGTCGGCTTGGATGGTGTTGGCGGGTACACCCCAAACCTTTTCTGTGTACGTCTTGAAAAAAATTCGGTAAAGGCGCCACCCAAATCGGGAGGCCGTCCAGCCTTCAAAGGTGGTCATGTCTTTCGGCTTGCGAATTCGCACGGCGACGTAGCTCATTACGCATGCCAATGCTTCCAGAATGCCAAGGCCGCGTAGTGCGTTCATGGCTCGTAGCGGGTAGTCAAAAAACTTGTCGCGGTAGTAGATCCGACTCATGCGCGGGCGCATCAAGAAATCCTCTTTGGGAAGGATTTCGTGCCACAACTCTTCGACAGCTTCGACTTTGGTGAAGAACCGATGGCCGCCGATATCGAAACGCCATCCTTCGCGTTCCACGGTCCGCGAGATTCCCCCGACCACTGAATCGCCCTCGAGCACGAGCGGCTGCTCACCGAGTTTCGTGAGTTGATAGGCCGCGGTGAGGCCAGCGGGACCTGCGCCGATGATCACAATCGGTGACGGCGACGTCGAGGGGTCAGGAGTATTAGACACGAGGCGCAAGCCTACGCGGCAGGAACAGGTGGCGGCGAACGGGCCGAGTAAGGTCAAAGCCCGTGTCACGTCGTGTGTTGAGTCGTCAGCGCCCTTTGGCCGCAATTGGTCTTGGGGCCGCGTTCGTGTTCGGCCTGGTTTTCCGATTCTGGACACGGTCGCCCTTGTGGCTCGACGAAGCGTTGACCGTCAATATCGCCAAGCTGCCACTACACGACATACCTGAAGCGTTACGCCACGACGGGCACCCGCCGTTGTACTACTGGTTGCTTCACGGTTGGATGTCAATTTTTGGAAGTGGCGATCGAGCAGTTCGGGTCCTCTCGGGACTCTTCGGGACCGCGCTCGTGCCGTTGGCGTACGTGGCTGGACGGCGAGTCTGGGCCGCCAACACCGATCGACGGGCGGCAGGGGTGGGGTGCGCAGTAATCGTTGCGCTCAACCCATTTGTGATTCGGTACAGCACTGAAGCGCGCATGTACGCCATGGTGATGGTTCTGGCGTTGACATTTTTGCTCGTGCTTCATTCGGTATTCGCGGCACCCACTACGCCGGGCCTTTTGGCAGTGGCGGGCTTGTCGGCGGCGCTGTTGCTGACCCACTACTGGTCGTTGTACCTGGTGGCTGTAGTTGGCATTTTGCTGCTCGTCGTTGCTGTTCGAAACGAGCCGCGGCGGTCGGCTGCCATCAAGTGTTCGGTGGCGGTTGCTGGCGGGCTATTGGGATTTGCCTGGTGGATTCCTTCGATGTTGGATCAAGCCGGTCATACCGGAACCCCGTGGGCGAGACCGGCGAATCCTATGGCTGTGGTGGTGAACACCCTGTCGGACACCGGAGGGATCATCCGCGTTGAGCAGCAAGCTTTCGCGTTGATGGCTGCGGTGTTCTTGGTCATTGGCTTATTCGGTAGATCGAGCGCCGACGGTGTTGTGCTCGAACGGCGCGTACAGCGCGATGTTCGGCTCCTCGCGGTCGTGGTTCTTGGCACGATGGCAATCGGCACAATTGCCGGCTATGCATCGTCGAGCACCTTCATTTCCCGTTATGCGTCGGTGTATATGCCGGTCATTCTGGTGATCACGGGCATCGGTGTGGCTCGCCTGGCCGACCGACATTGGATCGCCGGTACGTTGATCGTAATTAGCCTTCTGGGAGGCGTGGCGGGCGTCAGAAACGTCACCACGGAACGCACCCAAGCGGGGCAGATAGCGGCGGTGATTTCGTCACGAGCGGCGGCTGGTGATGTGGTGGTGTTTTGTCCTGACCAGCTCGGCCCAGCAGTGTCGCGGCGACTCGTTGGTTCGCTGGATCAGGTCACGTTTCCTCGCGGCGATCGGCCTGAGCTGGTGAATTGGCGAGACTACGTTGAACGCAACGCTTCGGCTGACCCGGTCAAATTCGCCCGCGCGGTCTCTGGGCGGGCGGGCACCCATAGTGTGTGGTTCGTGTGGTCTGATGAGTATCGCGGGCCAGAGACTAAGTGTTCAGCCATCGGCAGCGAGCTGGCATCGTTGCGCACCAACGGGCCGCCGTTGCTCAAGCCCAATGTGTCATACGAGCACGCCTTTCTGAGTGAGTTT
>JAYWAI010000005.1:0-7845 GCA_043782545.1 Acidimicrobiia bacterium | reverse complement strand
GGGTGATGCTCATGACGACGTCGGAATTCGGTCGACGGGCTGCCGAAAACGGCAACGCCGGCACCGACCACGGCAAAGCCGGAGCACACTTTCTGATCGGCGCGGGCGTCAGCAAGATCGTGGTCGGATCGTGGGATTTCAATCATCTCGACAACGGTGATTTGCCGCTCGTCATCGACGCTCGAGCCTATTTCGCTAACGGCATCGCGTGGTTGGGTGGCGATGCCGCGGCCGTGATGGGCACCGACTTTGCGCCGGTGAAACTGCTGGCCGCGTAGCGAGTCGCAGCCGGGTCGGCTGAAAGCTCAGCCGGCGGCGCTGTCGCCCATGATCGACGTGAGCGTGGTGTTGTCGCCGATCGAGGATTCACTAGCAATTTGTTCGAGTAATCCAGCGCCACCAGCGGCCGCGAACAGCTTGCGGGGAATGGCCGGGAAGTTGTAGTCGTCGGGCAACGAGCGAGCGGTGCGCACCTTGCGGGCCATGGCTGCTTCGATGATGGGCTTCATCCGCTCGGCTTTGGCGGCGCACGCAGCGGCGTCACGTTCGATGAATTCTGGCAACACTTCGGCACCGAAAAGGCGAAGAGAATCCATGATGTGTTCGTGCTGATTTTTGCCGGCTTGCATTACGAATATGAGTTGATCCACACCGGCTTCTTCGTAACGTCGTAGGTATTCGCGCAACTGATCTGGTGTACCGATTGCGCCGCGCAGCCCCGTGCGATCACCGGCGGCGATCTTGGCGCCGAGCCGTTCTTGGGCAACCGCGGCCGCCACTTCTGGCGAGTAGCCGCGCTCATCGCGGCGGGCCAGGAACTCGTCCCACACATTGGTGACGCCCGGCCGATGTTCCCCGAAAATGTAGAAATGGGCCAGCGAATACCCGAAGAAATTGCCGCCCTCCATGCCCCGCTCGATGGCCGTTGATTCGTCTTCGTGACACATCATTGGCGTCACACAGGCAATTTGCGGGTTGACCATTTCGCCCACCGGCGAGGCTTCGGTGGCCAGCACGTGCTCGTAGTCGGCGACCCATTTGCGGGCTTCTTCCGGGTCGATGAACGCGAACGTGAGCGCCCCAATACCGTGGCGGGCGGCCAACAAAATGGTGTCATGTCGGCTGCACGCCACCCACAGCGGCGGGTGTGGCGATTGCACAGGCTTTGGGATTACGTTGCGCGGCGGCATCGAAACGTACTTGCCCTGCACCCCGGTGAAGGGCGTCTCGGTCATGCACCGCACAGCTACTTCGAGGCCTTCGAGCCACATCTCTCGTTTGAGTTCTGGGTCGACGCCAAAGCCCGCAAGTTCGGCCTCCGATGCCGATTCGCCAGACCCAAAATCGACGCGACCGCCCGACACCAAGTCGAGCATTGAAACTCGTTCCGCGGTGCGAGCCGGGTGGTTGATTTTCGGGTTGGTGAGAATTACGCCGTGCCCGAGGCGCATGTTTTTGGTGCGTTGCGATGCCGCGGCCAGGAACACTTCAGGCGCGCTTGAATGAGAATATTCTTCGAGAAAATGATGCTCAACTTCCCACACGTATTGGATGCCCAGGGAGTCGGCCAGCTCGACCTGTTCGAGCGCGTCGGCAATGAGTTGCGCCTCGCTTCGGGTGTCCCACGGACGGGGCAATTGGTGCTCAAAAAAGATGCCGAATTTCATAGACGCTCCGGGGTCAACTAATGGTGTGGTCGCCGGTTTGTACGGGTCGAACAGGGTCGGCCACCCAGCCAGACCAGCTTGCCGCGAAAAGCTGGCCTTGGCCGAACCCTGCTCGCTCTAATGCCAACAGGTCATGACACGCCGTTACGCCAGAGCCGCACGACACGCCGACTGGTTCGCCGACTTGGACGCCCAAAGCGACATACCGAGTGCGCAATTCCGCTGGCGACAGAAACGTCATCGAGTCGGCCGCAAGGTTGCTTTGCCACGGAGCGTTCCGGGCTCCGGGCATGTGCCCCAGGCGGGCGTCGATCGGGTTGGGGTCACCGCGAAATCGGCTCGGTAGTCGGGCGTCGAGCCATTGGCCATGGGACGCCATTTCGGCTGCGGTGTCGATGTCGACGAATCGCTCAGTGGGCCAGTTTTGGACGCGGCACTCACCTGGTGACCGAACGGTGGAGTCGGTCGTGAGCGGCTCGGACCACGCTTGGATGCCGCCATCAAGCAACGCCGCCTGACGACCCAAAATGCGCCACATCCACACCAGCCGTGACGCCATGGCGCCACCCGTGTCGTCGTAGGCCACCAGCGCATTGGTATCGCTGATTCCAAGCGCAGCCATCGAGTTAGCGAACGCTTCCGGGGTGGGGAATGGGTGCCGTCCAAGGCGCGGTTGGCTGGGGTCAATCGTGGATAGGTCGGTGTCCAAATCCACGAATATCGCGCCGGAGATATGGCCTGCGCTGTAAGCATCGCGGCCCACTCGACTATCGAGATAGGAACGCACGTCGCACACCACGACTGAAGAAATGTTGGCGGCAAGCCAATTCGATGAAACAATCACATCACTCAACACGTCTGGCAGGCTACGCCTGGCAATCGCACGGCGTGGGTATGAAAGGCATTCATGGAAATCGACGACAGCTCAGGAATCGACACCGGCAGTATTGACGACGTTCGAGGCGACTCTGGCGGCGGGTCTTCTGGCGGCGGTATCGACATGGGCAGCGTGCTAGGTGGGGTGTTGGGCGGGGGAGGCTCAGGCGGGGGCGGAGGAGGCATGGGCGGCCTCGGTGTGTGTTGGGCGGCATGCTCGGCGGCCGCGGCAAGATGGCCGGCGGTCTCGGCATCGTCGTGATGCTCATCGTCGGTTTTCTGGCCAAGGGTGGTCTGGGCGGGTCGAGTTCGTCGTCGAATTTGTCGACTACCAATTCGACGGTGGCGGGAAGCAACAACAGCACGTTGTCTCAAACGTGCGCCACTGGCGCTCAAGGCAAGGTCGCATGCGAAATGGCCGTGGTGGCCAACAGTGTGCAGGCCTATTGGAAAGACACGCTGGCTGCTAACGGGAAGGCAAAATACACGTCGTCGAAAACTGTATTTTTCTCGGGTCAACGAGACACGGCGTGCGGCCCGGCCACCAAGGACGTCGGCCCGTTTTATTGCCCCGGCGACAAACTGGTGTATATCGATCTCACGTTTTTCGAAGAGTTGCAGACCAAGTTCAACGCCAAGGGTGGCCTGTTCGCCGAGTCCTATGTGATTGCCCACGAGTACGGCCACCACGTGCAAGACCTGCTGGGCACATCGGCCAAAGTCGACGCGTCTGGTGATCGTCAAGGCCCCAAGAGCGGCTCGGTGCGACTCGAATTGCAGGCCGATTGCTATGCCGGTGTGTGGGCCAAACACGCCGAAACTGTGAACGATCCAGTCAAAGGCAAGCCGCTGATTAAGAACATCACCGAGGCCGATATCGCCCTTGGGCTCGACGCTGCTGCTGCCGTTGGCGACGACCGCATTCAGGCCGAATTTAACGGCAAAGTCAACCCAGAATCCTGGACCCACGGCTCGTCAGCGCAACGACAAAAGTGGTTTACCGCTGGCTACACTGCCGGCGACATGAACAACTGCGACACCTTCTCTGGCGACATCTAACCCCACTCGCGAGCACTGCTTCCGGCGGAGGCAGACAAGTGCGTGGGCGGTGCGAACGCGTTGTGGACTCCGCCTCCGAAGGCAAATGAATGGAACGACGGTTGCTATCATGCTTGCATGACTTCGACGCTGACTATTCGAGTAGACGACGACCTCGCTGATCTGGCGCGTGATCGTGCGCACGAGCAGGGTGTATCGCTCAACCAGTACGCCACGAGCCTCTTGCGCGCCGCGCTTGATCCGGCGTCAAACGGCGACATGGTGGAGGGCTTGCGGGAACGGCTGCGGCGGGCTGGGCTCGACGTGCCCCGCCCTTCTGCGGTCAAAGGCGCGAAAAAACGTCCGACGCCTGATGTCGTCGCCGAGGCGATGCAAGCCGGCGGCAATGGCAAATCCCTGTCAGAATATGTTTCGGATAGTCGCAGGTGACTGCCGGGTATTTCGATAGCTCGGCGATTGTCAAGCTGTACGCCAACGAATTGCACCACGAACTTGTGCGCGGGTTCGAGGGGGTTCTGATTTGTAGCTCGTTGACTCGGGTCGAGGTAGCGGCGGCCCTTTCCGGCAAGGTTCGATCTGGCGAGATTTCGAATGCGACGGCCCAGGTGGTCCACGACGTTTTCATCGCTGATTGGAGTGACGGGAAGTTCGTTGTGGTTCCACCCGACGAATCGATTGAGACGGAGGCCGCCCGTCTTGCGTCGGTTTACGCAGTGCGCGGGTTTGACGCGCTGCACCTCGCAACGGCGAAGGCGGTTCGCTCGGCCGTGCCAGAGATAAACCTGTTTGCGTCTTTCGACAAACGCCTCAATCTCGCCGCGGCCAGCGAACAATTTCAGCTATTGCCGGCCGCTTAGCCTGCCAATTGCACGTCCGGCGATGGCTACTTTCGCCGAAACTGCGAGGTCAGAATGCTAAGTCTTAAAGGTTTGACAAAAGGTGAAATTTGTTGCGCAACTTGGTGCGAGTCTGTGGTACAAAGCCCCGAGGGCGGTGCTAACTAACTAGAGCGGGGGCAAAATGCGTTACGTGGGTCGTGGGTCGTGGGTCGTGGGTCGTGGGTCGTGGGTCGTGGGTCGTGGGTCGTGGGTCGTGGCCGGGCTAGCGATTAGGACCACAAATAAAATTTCAACCAAACCCGCGGCAGAACCGTTTGTGAACCTGATGATGTGCTTGTGGGGCAGTGTTGTCGGTCAGATTTAGGCGAGGACTGCTCCTCGAATTCCTGGGTTGAGCCAGCGCTATGGAACGTTCGATGGAAACACATTGGCGACGAGCCCATTTGGCCCTGAAGAATATGGATGTCGACGCGTTGGCCCGAGCGTTCGCGGAGGCCCTATTTCCGTAGACGCCTACTCGTGTTCGGCGAAGGTGTAGGCGACTATGGCGTTGGCGTGGCCGTGGCCGATGGCGTGATCGGCCTTGAGCAGGTTCACGATGTCCATGTGTTTCATATGCTTGTTGGCTCGCACGATCGCTTTCCAATGCTCGATGGGTTGCCCATACGTCTTTTCGATCGACGGAAAATATGCCGCCGGGCCCTTCACTATTTCAGTCACAGCAGCCTCCTCAACGTAGAAACGCAATCAGGTCGAAAGTGATTTTTGCAGAGGCAATAGGCGTTCAGCGAGTTCTTCAAGATGGTCGTGCCAGTCGTTCGGTTCGGCCAGTGGGATCGCCACAATTTTGGAAAACCCCACCGCGGTGAACGCTTGAATTTGCTCCGCTAGGGCATCGATAGTCGGCGGCACGACGAGCGCCGGGTCGAGATCTGGCCGACGCTTTGCTATGAACGCCGCGAGCTCATTCGACACGCCCGCGGTGCCGTAGCCAATCAACACGCCCCAGTGTTCTGGGTCCATGGCGCGACCGGCTTCAGTCGCTGCGGCCTCGATTATCGGGCGTGCGGCGGCAACGTCGCCAGGCGTCACAAACGACGGCAACCATCCGTCGCCCACGCGGCCAACTCGCCGTAATTCTGAAGGAGCGATGCCGCCCAGCCACACGTCCATGGGCTGCTGAATCGGCTTGGGATCTACGCCGATCTCGTCGAGTGTGAAGCGGTCGCCGTGGTGCGTGACGGACTCCTCGGCCCACAATCGCCGAATCAACGGCAGCGCTTCGTTGAACCATTTGGCCCGGTCTTCACGGGCCACGCCGAAGGCTTGTTGCTCGTGGCGGTCGGCCACACCGAGCCCGAATGCGGGCAGCAATCGACCGCCACTCATTCGATCTAGCGATGCCAATTGTTTGGCCACCAATACCGGATTGCGGCCCGGCAAGACCATCACCGAAGTGCCGAATTTGAGTTTGGTGGTGCGTCCGGCGGCATAGGCCATGGCGACCACGGGGTCGGGCGCGTTGCCGCCAATGCGTTCTGACACCCACAGCGAATCGAAACCGAGCCGCTCCAGATCGTCAACAAAAGGCCCGAACGTTTCGCCGTTGGTAAGCGTGCGAGTGCCGAGCCCAAACCCGATACGAACTTTCATAGGGCAACTTCTCGGGCGGGCGACATCATCGAATCCTGTCACACATAGGCGGCCACCCGGTGGTCGTGTCGTAGCATCGCCGACGTGTTTGACATCGTCGCCAAAGCGTTCTTCCTCGCCGATCACGCCAGTGTGGAAAACGGCAAGTTGTACGTCAATGGTGGCTTTTGGACACACCTCGGATTCGGCGAATATCCGGCCACACATCCCGCCTTCTCGGTAGTCACAGTGCTCGAAGTGCCGTGGGGTCTCTTCGATCAGTCACACCACTTTTCGATCTGGCTCGAGGACCTCGACGGTCGTCCGATGGGCGTCGAGATCGAAGGCGATTTCCGCGTCGACGCCGCCAACGCAGCGCGTGTGGGTGACCCCACGATCATCCCATTGGCGCCCACGGTCTACGGCGTGCAATTCCTCACACCAGGCGATTACACGTTTGTTTTGCGCGTCAACGACATCGAACTCTCACGCGCCCGCTGCACGGCCTCGCTTCGCACCTGAGGCGTCAGCCATCGACGATTGGGGCGTGCGTAGGCGAGCGTCGAGCGACAGCCGTCGCGACAGCCGTGGGTAAGATCGTCGGATGACTGGTGTAGACCTCAACAATTTGTTTCGGCTCGACGGGAAAGTAGTGCTGGTGACCGGAGCATCATCGGGCTTGGGTGACCGCTTCGCTCGGGTGTTGCACGCGGCCGGTGCGCAAGTAGTCGTGTCGGCCCGTCGCCTAGATCGTCTCGAAGCGCTCGTGGTCGATCTACCCGGCTCCATCGCGATCCAGTGCGACGTGAGTGTCGCCGATCAGCGAGTGGCACTCATCGAGTCGACCGTCGCACAGTGCGGCACGATCGACGTGTTGATCAACAACGCCGGCATCGGCGTCGTTGGCCCCGTCGAAACTGAGTCGCTGGACACGTTTGAAAATGTCTTGAACGTCAACACCACCGCCGTGTGGCATTTGTCGAAACTGGCGGGGGCGCACATGGTCGCTCAGCGCTCCGGGAGCATTGTAAATATTGCTTCTGTTTTGGCCCACGTGGGTTCCACGCCGATCAAGCAATCGAACTACTGCACGTCAAAAGCCGCCGTAGTCGGCCTCACACGAGAGTTGGCGTTGCAGTGGTCACGCAAAGGTGTCCGGGTTAACGCCCTGTGCCCTGGCTGGTTCCCCAGCGAATTGACCGAAGGAATGCAAACCGACGAATCCGCGCGGGCGTTCATTGCCCGCGAATGTCCGTTGAGTCGCATGGGTACTCTTGACGAGCTCGATGGCCCACTCTTGGTGTTGGCCTCGGGCGCCGGCGGGTATATCACCGGGCAATCGATCATCGTGGACGGCGGCTGGACCGCCCGCTAAAAATCCCGCTCGGCGCACAGAGCCAGAGCAAGAGCCAGAGCCAGAGCCAGAGCCAGAGCCAGAGCCAGAGCCAGAGCTAGAGCAGCGCCCGCAAAGCTTCACGCGTGTCGTGGATCTCATCGGGGGTGCCACCAAATTCGACGCCGCCGAAATCGGTCACCCCGATATCGCGCAACGCCATGATGCGATCTTGCACCTCTGCCACGGTGCCCGTTATGGCAATGTCGGCCGCGATGCCGGCACCCTCACGGTCAAGCATGGCGCGGTAGCTCGGCAGTTGGCCATAGATGGCAAACAGTTCCGCGGCCCGTTCGTATGCCGCGGGCTTGTCGATAGTCACGCACACGGGCAGCGCAGCGATCACTCGCGGCTTCTTGCCAACGGCGTCGCCCGCCGC
>JAYWAI010000004.1:0-2976 GCA_043782545.1 Acidimicrobiia bacterium | reverse complement strand
CCCTGGTGCCCGACGACGCCATCAGCTTGATGATTACAGCCACGGCCGATATTCATTCGCTTCATCCGGCGACGGCGGCGCGCCGGTGGGGCCTCGACGACGTGCCGATCATGGGCGCTCAAGAAATTGATATCCCTGGCGGCCTGGGCCTATGCATTCGCACCATGCTGCACGCTCACACCACGTTGGGGCGTCACGACGTACGCCACGTATTTCTCCACGAGGCAATTGTGCTGCGGCCCGATTTGGTCGACCAGCGAGCAGCCGCACTGCCCGACCAGCCATGACGCCCACGAGCCAAACGGCGAGCAACGCTGCCGTAGCGCGGACGGCAAACATTGTTGGCTTGGGGCTGATCGGCGGCAGCGTGGCCCAAGCACTTAGGGCCAGCGGGTTCACCGTGTATGGCACCGACATCGACATGGCTCGGCAGGCCAAGGCAATCGAGACCGGCATAATTCACCATGCCGGATTGTTGCCTGACGCATCAATCAGTTTTGTGTGTACGAGCGCTGGCGTCGCCGTCGATGCGCTGCGCGACACGCTGGCGAAAACGTCAGGCATTGTGACCGATGTGTGTTCGGTCAAGGCAGCTGTGTGCGCGCCATTCGCCGCTGACCCACGATTTGTGGGCGGTCATCCCATGGCCGGTAGCGAGCAAGAAGGCCTCGATGG
Source organism: Acidimicrobiia bacterium (assembly GCA_043782545.1). Classification (GTDB taxonomy): domain Bacteria; phylum Actinomycetota; class Acidimicrobiia; order Acidimicrobiales; family JBBRKR01; genus JBBRKR01. Next base: position 2,301 of record JAYWAI010000004.1, on the reverse strand, counting down.
TGCTCGAGCCGACATGTTCGCTGGCACGACGTGGGTGCTCACGCCAACGCTCGCCACACCCGACGCCACGTTTGCCTTTGTTCGGTCGATCGTGGCCAAATTCGGCGCCGAAGTAATTTCACTTCCACCCGATCGTCACGACGCACTCGTCGCAGTCGTGTCGCACGTGCCGCATCTGGTGGCCGCTGGGTTGATGAGTGTGGCCGACGGACGCGCCGACGAGCACGCAGCGCTTTTGCAATTGGCCGCCGGTGGCTTTCGTGACATGACCCGCATAGCGTCAGGGCATCCCGCCATTTGGCCAGACATTTGCGAACAAAATCGCGACGCCATCGTGAGCGGGCTCGACAGCCTGGTGGCCGAGCTCACGGCCGTACGCGACATAGTGGCCACCACCGATCGCGCCGCGCTGGTTCTTCGTTTGGAACGGGCGCGAGATGCTCGGCGCAACTTGCCGCCACGCGTTGCCACACTCGGCGATTTGGCCGAAGTGCGCATCCCCATCCCCGATCGCCCCGGCATGTTGGCCGAAATCACCACGTTGGCGTCACGCCTAGGGGTGTCGATTGCCGACATCGAAATCATGCACTCGGCCGAAGGCAATAAGGGCGTGTGTATGGTGCTCATCGATGCCACCGCCGTCGAGTTGTACCGCGGCGGCTTGATTGCGCTGGGGTATTCGCCGAGCGCGCAACGGTTGGGCTGATGGCGCCATCGCCAACTCGGCGCATCAGAAAGCTTGACGCGCCATTCAACAGGGTCGTTCACTTGCCGGGTTCCAAGAGCATCACCAATCGTGCGCTCGTGTGCGCCGCGCTTGCCCACGGCACGTCGCAGTTGACCAACGTGCTATTTGCCGACGACACCGAAGCAATGCTCGCCGCCATTGTCACTCTCGGCGCCTTGGTCGACATTGATCGCACTCGGCGCAGGGTCACGATCACGGGCATTGAAGGTCGACTTCCCACGGAATCGATCACTCTCGACGCCCGCCAGTCGGGCACGACGGCACGTTTCTTGTTGCCGATCGCCGCACTGAGCCCGGGACGCGTGACGGTTGATGGGCACGAACAAATGCGAGCCCGACCAATGCGTCCGCTCCTGGACGCCTTGATTTCGCTCGGTGCCAGCCTCGAACCGGTCGGCCAACCCGGACACTTGCCTATCGCTGTCACTGGTGGGGGAGCCGGGCTCGGCAATCACGTGTCCGTAACCGGCGACGTGTCGAGCCAGTTTCTTTCTGGCTTGATGTTGGCCGGGCCGTGCATGCCAAATGGGCTCACGATTACTGTCACCACCGAGTTGGTGTCGCGCCCGTACGTCACGATGACGGCGTCGGCAATGCGCTGTTTCGGAGCCGCAGTCGACGAGGTGCCGGGCGGCTGGCACGTTAGTCCTACTGGTTATCGAGCCGTTCAATTCGCGATCGAGCCGGATGCTTCAGCCGCCTCGTATTTCTTCGCCGCCGCCGCGATCACCAAGAGCACCGTGACCGCGGTGGGGCTGGGGACCAACAGCACGCAAGGCGATATGGCGTTTGTTGATTCATTGGCCCGGTTGGGCGCGCACGTCATACGTGAGTCCGACTCCACAACTGTCATTGGCCGTGATTGCGAGGGCCCGCTGAGTGTCGATATGGCGTCGTATAGCGACACTGCCCCAACACTCGCCATCGTCGTGGCCGCGTCGGACTGCGACGCCGAGTTCACCGGTATTGGCTTCATTCGCGGTAAAGAAACCGACCGCATCGCGGCCGTCGTCACCGAGCTACAACGCACCGGCGTCAATGCTCGTGAGACGCCTGACGGACTGGCGATCACTCATGGCGGCACTGCCCATGGAACGACGATCGAGACCTATGACGACCACCGGATGGCGATGAGTTTCGCGGTGCTGGGCCTCGTGGTAGATGGCATCGAAATCACAAACCCCGATTGCGTCAACAAGACGTTCCCCGAATTTTGGGACGTGTTCGAAACGCTGTATGAGCGCCCACTCATTGTGGCGATTGACGGCCCGGCCGGCACGGGCAAGTCAACCGTCGCCAAGCAGGTTGCCGCGCTCGCCAACATTCCGTACCTCGATACCGGCGCGATGTACCGCGCCGTTGGCTGGCTCTGTGACCGCGACGGCACCAACATCGATGACCGCGCCGCCGTGGCGGCCGCGGCCCAAAGCGCGATCATCGACGTCACCCACGATTCGGTAGCTGTCGACGGCGTCGACGTGACTGCGGAGATTCGCACCCCGCACGCCAGCCAGATGGCGAGTCGTGTGGCAGCGATTCCAGAGGTGCGCAAA
>JAYWAI010000003.1:0-7850 GCA_043782545.1 Acidimicrobiia bacterium | reverse complement strand
GGGAGCTTCGGCGCTGGGAGCGATGGTGCTTTTGAGTCCTGGTGTAAGACCGGGCTTGTTGATTTACCCAGTAATCATTTGCGCATGGGCGATTTTCGAGATTCGTCAACCAGACGAAAAAGCAACAAGCACCCCGTTGTTACGGGGTGCTTTGGGTGGGCCGGGAAGGATTTGAACCTTCGAAGGCTGCGCCGGCAGATTTACAGTCTGCTCCCTTTGGCCGCTTGGGTACCGACCCGAGTTGCGTCCAAGAAGATAGCGTGCGCGTATGCCAAGTTTCGATGTTGTTTCAGAAATCAATCATCAAGAGGTAAAAAATGCGATCGACCAAGCCCGTCGAGAGGTCATTACGCGATATGACTTCAAGGACACCGGTACCGTTATCGATCACAACGAAAAGGAATTGAAGCTGCACACCGCCAGCGAAGATCGTCTTCGAGCGTTGCGCGAACTCATTGAAGAGAAATTCGTAAAACGCGGCGTTTCTCTGAAAACGCTCGACTACGCAACTGTCGAGACTGCAAGCGGCAATACGGTGCGCCAAGAAGTGAAATTGGTGGAGGGAATTTCCTCGGACAAAGCCAAGGAAATCAACAAGTACATCAAGGAACTCAACCTCAAGGGCATCCAGTCACAGACCCAGGGCGACCAGCTTCGAGTGACAGGGAAAAAACGAGATGACCTTCAGGCGGCGATTGCTGCGCTCAAGGGCAACGATTTTGAGGTGCCGTTGCAGTTCACCAACTTTCGCGACTAACACGGCCACAGCCGGCTGGTCAGACGGCTGGAGCCAATGGGACCGCATCAACAACCGATTCGCCCCAACCGTTTTCGAAGACAGGTCGATCAGGAATGTCGAGCCCCCGTAAGGCTCGAAATGGGTGGACAAGCGCGTAATACTCAATAATTCTGTCACGATCGTACGAAGAAATGTCGGCAAAGGTCATGCCGACCCGCCATGCCTCACCCTGCTCAATCGCCTCGCAGAATCGAACGCTGCCAGCCAGCTTCACCGTCGTCATCGTGCCATCAATCGACGGCAACATGAGCATTAGATCAATAAGTTCGTGAACCAAATGAGGCATCGACGCAGCGATACCGATGCCAGCGGGAGTGATGTCGATAACTCGCACTACCTCGTGCTGAATCGAAGCGTGTAGCTCCACTTGGAGCCGATAGTTACTGCGAAATTGATGGCGACGCGTGAGGACCTGGAGTGTCGACAACATGAGACTGATGTGCCATAACGCAACGCACACCATCAACGCAGAGGAAGCCGACGAGGCGTAGCCGGGCAGGACGCTGCCAGAGGCTTGGGCGTACACTCGCACGACAACCGCAATTTCAAGTGCGATCGCTAAAACGAGTACAAACGGCATCGCCAGCAATTTTGTGAGGCCTGATTTTTCTTCGCCGTCAAACGAAGCGATAGGAATTTCGCCAAAGAATGCCCGGATCGAACCGCCCAGCGCGATCCCGAGTAGACGTATTCCAGCGGTCGATTGACTGAACGGGCCAATAGTGCCACGTCCAAGGGCGACATGGGCAAGCCCCGACAGCGCCGCGGTGGGTAGGAACATCAATGCGACCATTGCGGCCGAGGAATGCAGCGGCAATTGGCCTGATATGAGCGACCCAAACAGGACGCCATACATGGCCAATCGAGCAAACCCAGCTATCGGTTGGCTCAACGGCGACAAGTGGCTGAGTCGCTGACGCGGTCGCAATCCGGCAATTGCCAACGGTGAATCAGCGCTGGCAATAACGCGCACTCGGCGCGCCACTTCATCGCGTCGCTCCTCCAAAAATCGACGCAAGGTATTTGGCGCCGTGCCGCGAACAACTACTTCGCTATGAAATCTTGAAAGCCACCCTGCGGCGTGAAGGCGAATAAGCGTACGAAGCTCCGATGCGCCGACGCCGGCTGCGAAGCCGCCGATTTGTTTGAGCGCCTCACGCCGGACGATCGAGGCCCCCACCCACCAAGGAGCAACGCCCCTGGCCCCCAAGCTGGGACCATGTATTTCGAACTCGAATGACTTGAGATGACGACTCGTGGACGTGAATTCGAGCGAGTCGCGGTTGACGAAGTCAGGTGCCGTCTGCACGATCGCGACCATCGAATCAACGAAGTATCCGCTCGTGGCATCGAAGACGTCAGGCATCGGCACTTGATCACCATCCAGAATCAGCACGAGGTCGGCCTTGGAATGCATCAATACGGTGTTTAGTAACGCGGTGCGATTGGTACCGCCGAAGTAGGCCATTCCAAACTCTCGCGCCAACAACTCGATTTCGTGACGGCCGTCAGTATCGAGCACCCAAGACATATGGCTGGTACCGAGCGCCTGGACTCCAAGCAGGCAAGCACGCACACGATCCAGTCGGTGACCATCGACGAGCACGCCAACGTCGGCGGTCAACGAGGGTGCAGGGGTCGGGCGGTCACTACCGTGGCGATTCCAGGTGTGATTGACAAACGCCAGCAGGCGAAATCCAGAAATAATTTCGCCAATGACGAGTGGCCAGAAAAGCGCAGTGGGAACGCCCGACGACGTCGACCCGACGCGCCAGATGAGGTACACCCCGGTTGCTGCGATCGCGGCAACGCCCAACAAGCGAGCAACGTTGTGATGCCTTGACCACCACGAAGGTGGTGTGCGACGCAATGGCTGTGATGCTCCCGACATCGGTTTGACCTTTCAAAAATCGTCCGTTAGTCGTATCAATCGGCAGAATTTCGAATTGCTAAAGACCTGTGAGGGAAATTCCCCAGCTAATTGGACGTGTACGTCGTTGGATCTGGCCGTGCGGTGGGCTAGTCCTCAACTGGCGCTTGTGCCGCTCGGGTTTGGAGTTCGATGACAACACTGGCGTCGGCAAGCGTGGTGGTGTCGCCCAGATTGCGGCCCTCGGCCACGTCGCGTAGGAGACGACGCATGATTTTGCCGGAGCGAGTTTTGGGCAGATCGGGAGTGAAATAGATCTTTTTTGGTTTCGCCAGCGCGCCGATTTCGGAGGCCACGTGGTTGCGCAGCATTTCTACGTGGCTGGCGTCGGCGTCGCCGCCACCTTTGAGTGTCACGTAGGCAACGATGGCTTGCCCGGTGGTGGCGTCGTTGGCCCCCACAACAGCCGCCTCGGCCACACTCGGATGCGACACGAGGGCCGATTCGACCTCGGTGGTCGAAATGCGATGGCCGCTCACGTTCATCACGTCGTCAACTCGGCCCAAAAGCCACAGGTAGCCCTCGTCGTCGAGTTTGGCTCCGTCGCCGGCGAAATAACGGCCGGGGTATTTGCTCCAATAGGTTTCGGTGAAACGCTCTGGGTCGCCCCAAATGCCACGCAGCATGCCTGGCCACGGGTGAGTAAGCGTGAGATATCCCCCGCCGCGGTGCACGGGTGTGCCGATCTCGTCGACGAGTTCCGCGCCGATGCCCGGAATGGGGAATGTGGCGGAGCCCGGTTTGGTGGTCGTGCAACCGGGCAGCGGACTGATCATGATGCCGCCTGTTTCGGTTTGCCACCACGTATCGACGATCGGGCAATTGCTGCGGCCAATGTGCTCGGAGTACCACATCCACGCTTCTGGGTTGATGGGCTCGCCGACGCTGCCCAGCAGACGCAAGCTGGAGAGATCGTGTTTGGCCGGGTGCTCGGTGCCCCATTTCATGAACGTACGAATGGCCGTGGGCGCGGTGTACAGAATCGACACTTTGTACTTCTCGATGATTTCCCAGAAGCGATCTTCGGCGGGGAAGTTGGGCACGCCTTCGTACATCACCTGAGTGGCGCCGTTGGCGAGCGGGCCGTACACCACGTAGCTATGGCCGGTGATCCAGCCCACGTCGGCAGTACACCAAAAAATGTCAGTGTCGGGCTTCAGATCAAACACATATTTGTGGGTGTAGGCAACCTGCGTGAGATACCCCCCGGAGGTATGCATGATGCCCTTGGGTTTACCCGTGGTGCCGCTGGTGTACAAGAGGAACAGGAGCTGTTCGGCGTCCATTGCTTCTGCGGGGCACACGGGGTCGGCAGCGGCGATGAGGTCGTGGTACCAGTGATCTCGACCGGCCTGCATGTCCACGGGATTGTTGCCGCGTTGGATGACGACAACGTGCTCGATGCTGGGCGTGTCGGCAATGGCTTCATCGGCGGCGGGTTTGAGCGGGAATACGGTGCCGCGCCGCCATCCGCCATCGGCAGTGATGAGCACTTTGGCCTGCGCGTCGTTGATGCGGTCGGTGAGGCTTTGGGCGCTGAAGCCACCGAAGACCACGCTGTGCGCGGCACCGATGCGGGCGCACGCCAACATGGCCACGGCCGCTTCGGGAATCATCGGCAGATAGATGTTGACCCGGTCGCCTTTGGTGACGCCAAGGGTTTTGAGCGAATTCGCGAAACGTTGTACTTCGTCGAGTAGCTCGGCGTAAGTGACGACGCGCGTGTCACCGGGCTCGCCTTCCCAGTAGAAGGCAACCTTGTCGCCTTTGCCCGCCGCCACGTGACGATCGAGACAATTTTCACTCACGTTGAGTTGCGCTTCGGGAAACCATTTACTGAACGGAAGGTCCCATTCGCAGATCGTTAACCAGTCGCGTTTCCAGGTGATGAGGTCGGCGGCTTGGCGAGCCCAGAAGCCTTGGTAGTCCTCGTTGCCGTCGTCGTACATCCAGGTGCTTGACACGTTCGCCTGTTTTTTGAACGCTTCGGTGGGCGGGAATTTTCGGTTTTCGAAGGCGAAGTTTTCAATCGCCGTGTTGTCGTTCGTGGCGCTGTTGCTCATGTGACGGGCTCCAAAATGGTGGCAAGAATGTCAGTAAAGAGTTTGTGGCTGGCGGCGCGCGAAGCGGCTGCTTGCGCCTTAGTGTCACGTCGTACGGCTTCGAGATCCAAGCCGTAAGGCGTACCGTAATCAGTGGGCACGCTATCGATCCATGCACCCACTATTTGTTCGGTGACCTCAGGGTGGAACTGTACGGCCACTGTACGGCCGAGTCGCCAGGCCTGTGTGGAGACAGCGTTTTCAGCCAGGATCACCGCTCCCGTTGGCGCGTGCACAGCGTCAAAATGCCATTCGAACCACGGGCCGTTTCGCATCTTTTCGCCCGCGGCCGGATTGACGTCAACCCAGCCGATTTCGGGGGTTTCGAGCCGGTACACCTCGCCCCCCAACGCGGCTGAAAGCGTCTGGCACCCAAAACAAATGCCGAACATCGGCACGCCGCGCTCGTGCGCCTCTCGGAGGAACGAGAGCTGAGGTTGGATCCACCATTGGTGTTCGGCGTCGCTCACCATGGCGGCCGAACCAAGCGGCACGATGAGGTCGAAGTCGATCGGGCTGGGGTAGTTGGCTTGTCGGGCATGGAACACTTCGACGCTGTAACCGGCCGCGGCGGCGGCTTCGCCAATGGTGCCTGGTGGGGTGTCGGCGTCTTGCAGAATAAACAGCGCTCGCATCCCCTAAGCGTGCCACACGGAGCCGACCCAATGCATCAACGGGCCCTACGCTCGCCACCGTAAGGCAATTTGCCGTGAACCACGTGTCGGTTGGAACATTTGAAAAGCTCGAAACCAGTGAGATGTGACCTTGAGCGGATCAGACCCTGTTGCGCCGACTGCCGCTATCAAGAATTTTGCTACTCGCCGCACTCGATCTCCTGATCGATAGAAATTCGGCCATTGGCACTACGACAGGCTTGTGTGAATCAGTGTTTGAGCGTAAATTATTCATAAATTGCCTGCGTGATCGATCGCGAGTTTTCCAGTCACCACGCCGCCCACCTATGACACAATGGCGGACCGATTGAACGCTAAAGGAAAACCTGATGTCACAACCTTCACCCTCGACGCACGTTTCAACTGTTTGGGGCAAGAGCACCAACTTGCGCGTGAGCCACGGCAGCGGGGCGGTTGTCACGACCGTCGACGGAGAGGATTACCTCGACTATTCGTCGGGCATCGGCGTTGTCAATACGGGGCATTGCCACCCAAAAGTTGTGGCCGCTATTCAAGCTCAGGCCGAGAAGTTTTTGCACGCACAAGTCAACTGTTACACGCACACACTCATCGACGAGCTGGCCGACAAGTTGGCTTCGATTACGCCCGCTTCGATCGAAAAATTCTTCTTCACCAACTCTGGTGCCGAGGCCACCGAGGCCGCTGTGAAGCTCGCGAAGTTTGCGACACGCAAGCCCAACATCATTGTGTTCGAAGGCTCGTTTCACGGACGCACTCACATGGCAATGGCGATGACCACATCGAAATCGGTGTACCGAGCGGGCTATGCGCCATTGCCCGGCGGCGTATTCGTGTCGACGTTCCCCTATCACTTTCAGACCGGCGAAACTGAGGCCGCGGCCGTCGAGCGCTGCTTGCACGATCTCGAACTCTTGCTCAAAAGACAGACCGCGCCATTTGAAACTGCGGCCATCGTGCTTGAGCCCGAGCTCGGCGAGGGGGGCTACATCCCGTGTCCTAAGGCGTTCTTTGAGGGCGTCGCCCGCATTGCTCGCGAGAACGACATTTTGTTTGTGGCCGACGAAGTACAAACCGGTTTTGGACGCACCGGCAAGATGTTCGCCGTCGAGCACTACGACGTGCAACCCGACATTTTGGTGATGGCAAAAGGTCTCGCATCGGGCTTCCCGATTTCAGCGATCGGGGCGCGTGCAGAAATCATGAACCGCTGGGTCGCTGGCTCACATGGCGGCACGTACGGCGGCAATCCAATGGGCTGCGCGGCAGCGTTGGCGACCATCGACGTGATGCTCAACGATGGTGTACTTGCCAACGGTGCGGCGCGGGGCGCGCAACTCTCCCACGGCCTGTCGACGCTCGCTGAGACCAACCCGTGCATTGGTGACGTGCGCGGTTTTGGGGCCATGATCGCCACCGAATTTGTGGACCCCCACGGCAAGCCCGATGGAGCTCGCACGTCGGCCGTCGTTGCGCACTGCCTCAGTGAGGGCAAGCTGATCCTGTTGACGTGCGGAACGTACGGCAACGTGGTGCGCTGGATTCCGCCGTTGGTCACCACGGAGAATCAAGTCGGCGTGGCGCTTGAAGCGTTCGCCGCCGCCCTCGCCGCCACGGCGTAAGTCGTACGGCGGGTTCGTGGGCGCTTGCGGTCCCGCACTCCGGTCACGACGCAGTTCGCGCACTCCGGTCACGACGCAGTTCGCGACGCGGGCCCAGAAACCCCGTCCCGTACGCCGTCACGACACAGTTCACGTCACCGGTCCCCAGAACGCCGAAACGGTACCCCGACGTCCCCAGAAGGAGCGCCCAGGTACCAACCGTGCCCCCAGAATTTCGCGGCCACCGATCTGGGGGCAGCCCCGGTACGAATTGGTGTCGTCACCGCACCCAGATCGGGAGGCGCGGGGTTCTGGGTACGCCCCGATACCGGGCTCAGTCGTTGGGTGCGGCACCAGACGAGGGCCCAACACAGCGGCAACTCGTCGGCGACTACTCACGCAACAGGAGGTTGGTGAGAGTGGTGATGGTATTGAGGTTGCGGAGGGTTGTTGGTTGGCCGAGCGCCTTCTCGAGTTTGGCTGGCGTGATTTTCGACTCAGACGTTTTGACGTAGCTGAGCCAATACAATTCGCGGTCCACGATTTCGAACTCGTCGTTCTCCGTGGCCAAGTTGGCCAACTGCTCGAGCACACCCTCGCCGGCCCGAGACCTGAGGAAGCCAACGTACGAGCCGTGCCCGACGTTTCCCCACCGGCCTTCACATGGACGCCGAGCCGCAATGGGCGTCATCGCTCGTGCGTCTCGTAAAAATGCTTCAGACACGAACCCGAAGTTGGATAGAACCGCCTGCTCAATGGTGACGG
>JAYWAI010000002.1:0-2982 GCA_043782545.1 Acidimicrobiia bacterium | reverse complement strand
CGGGGTAGGCACCGAACCCGACCATCATGCGGCACCCAAAGTTGATGGCTAGATCGGCCACTGTTGACGAGAATTCCTTCCAACGATGGTCGGGCTCTGCGCCGAACAAAATCAGCAGGTCGGTACCGCTCAGTTTTGCGTGGTGGATTTGTATGGTGGGCCAGGTCAGGCCGGTGTTGACACTGTCGATCAAATGCATCACCGGGCGTCGGGCGCGATAGTCGAGCAACTCCTCGGTATCGAAGTCGACCATCAGTTCTGGCTCAGATGCGCACGATGCGATGACTTGTTGCAATGCCGCTTGCGCAGCGCCGCCGGCGTCAATCCACCCGTCCAAGCACACCAGCAGGATTGGTGCGTCGAGCGCCGGTTCTTTCACGAGGTCGTACAAACTCACACTCCGCACGGTATCGTGCCAGCCGTCAGAAAATGAATCGGAGCACACACGTGAGTTATGTCGACGTCACAGACGCAACCTTTGAAACAGAAGTGATCGCCCGCTCGCAAACGACCCCTGTCGTGGTCGATTTGTGGGCACCCTGGTGCGGTCCGTGTAGATCGCTTGGGCCGATTATCGAAAGCGTGATTGAGGCCACGGCCGGTGAGGTCGTCCTCGTAAAAGTCAACGTCGACGAGAATCCCTCCATCTCCCAAGCTTTCAACGTGCAGTCCATCCCTGCGGTATTTGCTCTGAGCCAAGGACGGGTCGTGGATGCGTTCGTCGGGGCGCAAGGTCAGGCAGCCGTGCAGGAGTTTGTCGACAAATTGCGCAATTTGCCTGTAGGCAGTGCGGCTTCAGCGCCTGTCAACAACGTGATTGGCCAATTGTTGGAGATCGGCGATGAGGGCTCGCTTTTGCAAGTGCTCGACCTTGATCCGGGCAATCCCGTCGCAGTTGTGACACTAGCCGAACTGTGGGTTGCTGGCGGGCGTAGCGAGGACGCATTGGCGCTCTTGGAACGAATCCCCGAGGACGCCGATGTCCGGCGAGTAGCGGCACTTGCTCGAGTGGACATGGTGGACCTCAACGACGGTGTCGATCTACAACTCGATGCGCTTTTGCCAAATGTCAAAATCGACGACGAGGCGCGCCAGAAGTTTGTCGATTTGTTGGAGCTAATGGGTCCAGACGATCCGAGGACTGCGACGTACCGCAAAAAATTGACGGCTCGGCTGTTCTAGACGCATTTGCTTCATCGTTGCGAAATACGTCTTTTTTGGCTGAGTACGCGCCCGTTGTGAAAAGCAACGGGCGACGGCTAAGGTGAGTTTCGTCATTCGCACTCGTCGATTGTTGATGACGTAGGTATTGGCCGCTGGCCCGCTTGATTCCCTGGGGAAAGGCGTGGCCGTGGAGCTACCTAAAACATCGCCGTCAGCGCGTCGGCAATCGCTGGTCATTTCATCGCCCCTCGTGGCGGATGTAGTGGCGAAATGGAAGGCGTCGTCACGGCGGAGTCGCGCGATTTCCGGCGCGTTGGTCATGGTGATTGTGTCGGTCGCGGCCGCCGTTGTGGCGGTGACTCGTGCGAGCTCACCGAGCACGGTTGCTATCGAGCACTCATTGCCCTACGCCGCCGGCGTTCGCTCCTCGGTGGGGTCCGCGAACGCTGTGGCTCCGGTGGTGGGATCGTCGACTTCTGTGCCGATCGCCGGAAAAAATGGAGTCCCATCTAAAGCGTCGCCCACGCAACCACCACCGTCGATCGTCGTCGACGTTGGCGGAGCCGTGGTTAAGCCTGGCGTCTACAAACTCGACGCCGGATCTCGAGTGACAGACGCACTCAACGCGGCGGGCGGGGTCACGCTTGACTCCGACGACGAACGGCTCAACAAAGCCGAAAAACTCAGCGACGGCATACGAATTTATGTGCCTCGCAAAGGCACCAATCCGCCAACGGTTGTAGGTGTGAGTGGGTCTGGCTCAATCGGTGCTGGGGGTAGCGTGGCGAGTGTTCCTTCGATCCTGAATTTGAATTCAGCCGACATTGTCCAACTCGACGCGTTGCCGGGCGTGGGGCCAGCGACCGCCGCGGCGATCGTGCAATATCGCCAGCAGCACGGCCCGTTCGCTTCGGTGGACAAGCTCACCGACGTGCCCGGGATTGGACCAGCCAAGTTGGAACGACTTCGTGCATTTTTGACGGTGTGACATGACTGATCGGTGGATTGTGCTCGTCGCTCTGGGCGTCGGGTTCGGTGCCTGGAAGGCAACGCCGGTGCCGACGCTTCTGATCGTAACGGTGGCCGGGTTTGTGCTTGTAACTCGGCACGGTTTGCCGCTGTGCATTCTGGGAGCGCTCGTCGCGTCGCTGCTAGGTGCACGATCGCTCAACGGCCTGCCATCGACGCTCGGCAATCGTGAGGTGCGGGCGGTGGAAGTGATATTGCTGACTGACCCAGTCAACACGTTGTCGGGAACTCGTGTAGAGGCGAAGTTGGGATCGCATCGGGTGCAGTTGTGGGCCCGTGGCAAACTTGGTAGCGAAGTGGATCGTCACCACGCTGGCGAAAAGGCACTGGTAGACGGTCGCCTCCAACTCGTTACTGGCCTGGCCAAGGACTACCTTACGTCGCGCCACATAGCGTTGCGACTTGAGACCAAATCGATCATCTCATGGAAACGGGCCGATATGGCGAGCGCAGCGGCGAATTCGTTCCGTTCGCTCGTGTTCGATGGCGCACGATCTTTGCCTCGAGTGGAGCGAAGCCTGTTTGCGGGATTTGTACTCGGTGACACCCACGATCAATCCGCCGACATCGCCGACAGTTTTAGCGCAAGTGGTTTGACCCATTTGATGGCCGTCAGTGGTGAGAATGTGGCTTTTGTATTGGTGGCTGCAGGTCCGTTGGTGCGGGTGTTGCGCCGCCGCGGTCGGTTCGTGTTGACACTGTTGGTGTTGGCGTTCTTTTGTGTCGCTACCCGATGGCAGCCATCAGTATTGAGAGCAGCGGGGATGGCAGCGGTGGGCGCTTGGGCCA
>JAYWAI010000001.1:0-20834 GCA_043782545.1 Acidimicrobiia bacterium | reverse complement strand
CGAGCTCCCAATCGATTACTGCGGCCAAGGCAGTGCTGCCCACGATGATGTTGCCGAGCCGAAAGTCGCCGTGCACTAACGCCGTTGCGCTGGCGGTCGGACGATTCGATTCTAAGAATCGAAAACCCAATTCGAAAGCGGGGTGCGCATGGCCCAGGGCATCGAGCACCATGCGATATTGCTCAACCTGATCCACCACGTTCAGATGAGCCACGGCGTCGAGCGGAACGGAATGCAACTTGGCTGCCGCGGCACCGAGGTCGGCGACGAGCACATCCCGAGCCGGCGCGTATACGGCGTCTCGTTGGATCTTGCGGGCAATGGTTTCGCCCGCCACGAAAGAGGTCAACAAAAACGGAGCACCAAGTTTCTCGACCCCACCATCGAATGCGTAGGCGTGAGCAACGGGCACGCCAGCGGCCTCGACCGCCCGGAGCACTATTCCTTCTGCGTGCATTCCCGCGCTCGACCCGCCTGCGCCAGCGGTTACGACTCGCCCACGCTGCAATATCAGGTCTGTATCCTCACCACGTGTGGTAGCCGTGCAGCGCCAGGTCTCCCGGCTCGCTCCGCCGCTCAAACGAGTAAGCGAGAAAATATCTACATCGCTGCCCATCGCTTCGGAAACGACCGGCTTAAGTCGCGTTGCCAGCGCAAAAATTTCGTCGTCCACGCCTGCAATCTAGATGGCCTGTCAGCAGTACTTACTGATCGTGGGGAACGGATCAATTTTGCCGTTCGGCGTACGGATCTCGAAATGAAGATGCGTGCCAGAGCCCTTGGCGTCGCCATCATCGCCGACGTAGCCAATAACCGTGCCGGCCTTCACGAACCCATCGGGTCCTTCGTAGCCGTCCATATGCGTGCCGAAGTAGGTGTTGCCGTCGACGCCGTGCAGGAAGAACGACCGACCGCCAACGCTCACCGAGCGATGTTGGACATCGCCATCCACGACCGCTACCACCGGTGTGCCCCGGGGCGCGAACATGTCGTTGCCTTGATGCCGCCATCCTTGAGGTCGGGGTTCGCCCCAATCATCGCTGAACGCCACGGGGCCCTGTACCGGGCAAGTCCACTCGCCACCGCCCCCAATGATGATCGGCGTCGAACTTCCCGAGCCAGAACCCGAACCAGAACTTGCGCCCGACCCAGAACTACCTGACCCACTCGTTGCCGCGGCATCACGCCGCGCTTGGGCTTCACGAGCGGCCGCCTGGCGTTGACGCTCAGCTTCATCCAGGCGCCGTTGTTGAGCAGCCTGGAGGTCGGCCAATTCCTTCTCCACGGCACTTTGGCGTTGACCCAACAGGTAAGCGTTGTTGGCTTCCTCGTGTTTCAAATCGGCCAGCTTTTTCTGGCGTTGCACCCGATCAAATGCCAACGATTTGTATTCACCCACCGCCTCATTCGATTGACCGCCCACAACCTCCAACAGCACCTCGCGCCGGACACCCTTGGTGAGATCATCCGACGACAACACGCTGGCTCCATCACCTCGGCGGATGTATTGATTCACCAGGGTGGATTTGGCGGCGTCGCGTATTTGGTTCACCCGGGCGTCCGCGTTGGCTTGTAGCGATTCCAATTCCGCGATCTGTTGCGCTAACTCGCCCCCGCGTCGTTCGGCATCGGCACGTTCACGAGCTGCTTGGGCGGCCCGGGCTCGAGCATCGGCCACTCCGCCGTCATCGGCCCCGGCTCGGCCAGGCAATGCGCCGACTCCAAGCGCAAGCGCGATGGCGAAACACACAAATCGACGCATGAGTCGCCAAGGTTACCCAATTGCGTGGCACAGTGCACAGGTGCCCGCCCCGACATCGCTGCAACTTGACGGCAGCGCTCCCGATACCGAACCCATTAATGACGCCGTCGGGCGGCACGACTTCGAACCTCTCAACGTCACACTTCGCAGCCACGAGCCCCGCGCCAACATTGATCCTGATCGGTCCAAGAAGTGGATCCGTCGTTGCCTACCGATCCTTCTGGCGCACAAGTTGCTGTTTATTTCTTCCATGTTGGGTGCTCTTGTAGCGCTCGGCAGCCAAATTGTCATGCCACGAATCATGGGCGCCGCCATCGACCATGCACTCACCAAAAAGACGGTCGGCATTGGTGTCTACGCTTCGGCAATTTTGATCATTGGCACAGTGCGAACGGTGCTCACATTCGCCTACCGCCAGGGCATGTACCGCATGGCATGGGAGATCGAAACCGACCTTCGCAGCCTGATGTATCGACACATGTCGAAACTCAGCTTCGACTTTTACGATCGGGTGCAGTCTGGCCAACTCATTTCGAGGGCCAACTCCGATATTCGCAGCATGCAACTCTTCCTGAGTTTCGCGCCTTTTCTGAGTTTGTCCGTGCTGAGTTTTGTCGGTGCTGTTGCGTACATGCTGAGTATCCACGTCGGCCTCACGTTGGTGGCCGTCGCCACGGTGCCGGTGGTGTATTGGGCTGGCGTCAAACTACGCGACGTGTCGTTTCCGGTGAGCTGGATCGTGCAGGCGCGCATGGCCGACATCACCACCGTGGTCGACGAAAACATCACCGGCGTGCGTGTGGTACGCAGCTTTGCCGCCGAGCGGTCCCAAATTTCGGCCCTCGCCAAAGCCGCTCGAAAGTTGCGATGGGCAACGGTGATCCAAAACAATTCGCGGGCCAAGTATGGGCCCCTCATGGAAAACCTTCCGCGGCTGGGTTTGGCGTTTGTATTGCTGTATGGGGGTCATCTCGCCATTTCGGGTACGGTCACGATTGGCCAAATCGTGGCGTTCAACACTTACGTGGTGATGTTGCAAGCGCCATTTCGAATGCTGGGTTTCATGCTCATGATGGGCCAACGCGCCGCCGCGTCAGCCGAACGTATCTACGAAGTGCTCGACGAACGACCGACGATCTTGGAACGCCCAGGAGCTATCGATCTTGTCGCCCCTCGCGGCGACATCACATTCGAGAACGTGACATTTTCGTACCCGACGACATCGGAGATCCCCGACAAGAGCGACCCGGATGGCGAATATGACCCAGCCGAAACCGACGGTGCCGAACGGCACACAACAATTCTGCGCGACTTTTCTTTACGTATTTCAGCTGGCGAATTTGTGGCCATTGTGGGGCGAACCGGCAGCGGTAAATCCACGATCGCGCGCCTGATCCCTCGCTTCTACGACGTGCAACTCGGCACGGTGAAGTTTGACAATTTCGATGTACGGGATCTGACACTGCCGAGCCTGCGGGCCGCGGTCAACGTCGTACTCGACGAGGCCTTTTTGTTTTCGGCGTCGATTCACGACAACATTGCCTACGGTCGTCCCAGCGCCACCCGGGCCGATGTGATAACGGCCGCCATGGCTGCCCAGGCCGACGAATTCGTGATCAATTTTCCCGATGGTTACGACACGGTGATCGGCGAGCGGGGTTACACACTGTCAGGTGGCCAACGCCAACGACTCTCCATCGCCCGCACACTGTTGCTCGACCCAGCCGTAGTTGTATTCGACGACTCCACCAGTGCCATAGATGTCACCGTCGAAGCCCGAATTCACGACGCCATCAAACAACTCTCAGCCAACCGCACAACTGTCGTCATCGCCCATCGCCTGTCCACGATCACCATGGCAGACCGAGTCGTGCTACTCGAAGACGGTCGGATCACCGCCGACGGAACCCACGCCCATCTCATGGAGCACGTACCCGCCTATCGGGAAATTTTGACCAGTTCGGACGCCGAATAGTGGGGATGGGCGGCCCTCCGGCCGGATCGCCGTTTAACGCTCCCACCGGCGGAAATGGCCTGCCATTCGGTGGCATTCCTACCGAGTTGTTGGGGCGCGTCGAGCGGCTCCTGGCCAAGGAGCCAGCACACCCAGAACCCACCATCGAATTCACCCCACGAGATCCCGACCCAGCGCCATTTACGCTTCGCCACTTTTTAGCTCCGCACAAATTGACCATGACGCTGGCCGTCGCTCTGGTGGTGGTCGAGACACTGGCCACACAAGCTGGCCCGCTGTTTACGCAACTCGGCATCGACAAAGGAATCCGTGCCAAGTCCATGTCGACGTTGTGGACCATTGCCGGGCTGTACCTGATTTCGGTTGTCATCTCCACCGTGGTGGGTATGGTCCGATTGCGATTCACTGGCCGCTTCAGCGAGAAACTCATGGAAGCGTTGCGTATTCGAGTGTTCTCGCACCTGCAACGACTCAGCATTGATTTTTTCACCGAGGAAAAGTCCGGTCGAATCCTCACCCGAATGACGTCGGACATCGAAGCGCTGAACGTGTTGTTCCAGGAGGGTTTGGTATCGCTGGCGGTCCAAGGATTGTCGTTGGTCGTAGTCACCATCATGCTGTTGCGCATCAACGTTGGTTTGGCGCTGCTCGTTGTGGGCATCATCGTGCCGGCGATGCTGCTACTCACGTGGTGGTTTCGGACAGCCAGCGAACGCAGTAATGCCGTTGTGCGCGACCGTATTGCCGACGTGATGGCCGATCTATCAGAAAGCCTGGCCGGCATCAGAATTGTGACCGCCTTCAATCGGCGTCGCCACAACATTGTGAACCACCAAAATGTGTTGGGCGACTACCGGGCCGCGAGCCTTCACGCGGCCCGCATTGGGGCGGCCTACGCTCCAGGTGCCGAGCTCATTGGTGTTGTGGGCCAAGTGGTCGTGCTGACCATCGGCGGGCGCCTCGTCATTCGGGGCGAATTGTCACTCGGGCAATTCACAGCATTAATTCTGTACCTCAACAGTTTCTTCGCGCCGATCCAGCAACTAGTGCAGTTGTACACGACCTACCAGCAAGGTCAAGCCGCCGTGGCAAAGTTGCGAGATTTACTCGGCACTCCCCCCGCCGTTGCGGAATCACTCACGGCCATAGAATTGCCGTTGACTTCGGGGGCAATCGCCATCGATCACGTCACATTTGGTTACGACCCCACCCGGCCCGTGCTGCACGACGTCAGCATCGACATCGCGCCCGGAGAGGTAGTGGCCTTCGTTGGGGCTACGGGGGCGGGAAAATCGACTATTGCCAAACTGGTCACCCGGTTCTACGACGTGACCGAGGGGGCGATCACCATTGACGGGCATGACGTGAGGGATGTCACGTTTGCGTCGTTGCGACGTCAGCTCGGCGTGGTACCCCAGGAGCCATTTTTGTTTGCCGGATCGATCGGCGACAACCTGTCTTTTGGCCGCCCCGATGTATCGGTTGCCGAACTCAGCGACGCCGTCGATGCCGTCGGCTTACGTGAACTCGTGGATCGCTTGCCCGAAGGACTCGACTCGCCGTGCCACGAACGAGGCAGCTCGCTATCGGCCGGCGAACGTCAACTCTTGGCGCTGGCGCGAGCATTTCTGGCCCAGCCCCGTGTGCTGATTTTGGACGAAGCCACGTCGAACCTCGACTTGGCGTCGGAGTCTCTCGTCGAGAAGGCACTCGACGTGGTGCTGGCCGGGCGTACTGCGATCATCATTGCCCACCGACTCGCTACCGCTATGCGGGCTGATCGAATCGCCGTCATCGACGCCGGCCGGCTCGTCGAGCTGGGCACTCACGATGAACTGGTTGCCCTCGGCGGCATCTACCACGACATGTACGCCACCTACACGCACCACACCGGAATGGGAAATGGAGCCAATTCCCATGTCGATGGCGCAGCTCTAACATGATTGAATCTCATATTGAATCAACGGCCCCGGCGTTGGCGTTTGTCGATGTCACGCTTATTTGTGACAGCACGACGATTGTCCACCCAATGTCATGGCAGGTACACCAAGGGCAGCACTGGGTAGTGCTGGGCGCTAACGGCTCTGGCAAAACCAGCATCGTCAGAATGGCCTCGATGTATACCCACCCCTCATCGGGGACCATTGACGTATTGGGCCAGCGACTCGGGCGCACCGATGTGCGTACGTTACGACGCAGCATTGGTTTGGCGTCATCCAGTTTGCGTGAGCAACTACGCCCGGAGCTCACCGCCACCGACACTGTCATGACCCAAAAATACGCCGCATTGGAACCGTGGTGGCACACCTACGATGACGCCGACCGTCAACGCGCCCACGAGTTGCTTGGCCGCATGGGGCTCGCATCGATGGTCACTCGCACAATCGCTTCACTGAGTTCCGGCGAGCAGCAACGCGTATTGCTGGCCCGCAGCCTGATGAACGACCCAGGCCTGGTGTTGCTCGACGAACCCACGGCCGGGCTCGATTTAGCTGGTCGGGAGCAGCTAGTCAGCCGTCTGGCCGATATGGCGACACAACCAGAATCGCCGCCCGTCGTTTTGGTCACCCACCACGTCGACGAAATACCGCCCGGGTTTACCCACGTGCTGTGCCTGAAACGCGGCCGTGTTGTAGCGGCTGGGCCCCTGGGGGCCACGTTGACCGAGGCCACGCTGGCAGACACCTACGAAATGCCACTCAGGCTCGATGTGCGTGACGGACGCTACGTGGCCTGGCTCCCCCGCCGAATCACGCCCGCTGGTCAAACTCCAGGTGTAAATGCTTGAGGCCTCGCAAAATGAAACTCGGTTCGTAGTCAAACGAATTGCTCGGCGCCAATCGAAGCGCGCCCACACGTTGCGACAATCGTTCTAGCGCCACAATGGCCTCAGCGCGAGCCAACGCTGCGCCCAGGCAAAAGTGGATACCAGAACCAAACGCCAGGTTGCGCTTCGCATTCGTCCGGCCCGGCGCAAAGGCATCTGGTTCGGAAAACAGCGACTCATCCCGATTAGCCGAGCAATACATCAACACCGCCATAGATCCCTTGGGGATGGTGGTACCGGCCACCTCGACCTCTTGGGTCACCAAGCGAAACATGCCTTGGGTAGGTGTGGAGAGCCGCAATGCTTCTTCGACCACGTCGGGTATCCGACCAGGGTCCACACAGATAGCTGCCCAATTGTCGGGGTGTTCGGCCAGTAGCCGCAACGATTCCGTGATGAGCTTGGTGGTCGTCTCGTTACCGGCCACCAACACCTGCTGCAGAATCGACAGCAGCTCTGGTACTTCGAGGGTGCGACTGGCTTCTCCCGACGCCTCGGTGCTGGCGTGCACAAGATCACTCAGAAGATCGCCGCAGGGCTCCGCTCGACGACGTTCGAGCTCGGCCGCGAAAAAGTGTTGAAACTCCACTATGCCAAGCGCTGCCTCGACGCGTCGCTCGTCTGACGGCATGGCACCAATGCTGGCAATCGAGTCATCGCTCCACCGTTTGAAGTCGGCATGTCGATCGCGGGGCACACCCAACGCGTCGGCGATCACCATCACTGGCAACCCGACCGCGAACTGTTTCACGGCCTCGAAGTGACCGTCGTCGATAAAGACGTCAATCAGTGCGTCGGTGACGCTGGCCATCGTGGGCCGCAGCGCCGCCACCCGGGACGGCGTGAAGGCCTTGTTGACAGTGCTGCGATAGCGAGTGTGGTCCGGCGGATCAGCGGTCAACATTGTGTGGACCGCGGGATATCCCGTCTTGGCAATGTCGGCCAAACGTTGAGCTACTGGCCCGTCGGCTGCGGTGCCGGTGTTAAACCGGTTCGAGAACACGGCGGTGTTTCGAGCGCAGGCCACCACGTCTTCATACCGAGTCACCAAATACATTGGCATGCCCGGGATGTGGAAGACGGGCTGCGTTGATCGCATTTCCTCGTAAAACGGAAACGGACATTGCTGGGTGTGCGCGTCAAAAAGATTGAATTGAGCCAAATCGGTCATTGACCGGAAACTAGTGCAACCAAACGTCCTTTGGCCTTGTCGATCTCGACTTTCAAAACCGGCTCCATCACGGCACCAAACATCGAGCCAGAATAATGCAGCCGCATCGTGACTTCCGTGGGGCCGACATCGTCCAGAAATGGTGTGAGGGTGACGCTCAGACGCCATGATCCGTGGCTGCGTCCGTCGAGCTCATCACGTTCAAAAACCACTTCGTTGGCCGTACAGGTGCGCCGGACCATGCGCAGCCTTTTGGACCGAGCCAATGGGCCGAGTCGCGCTTGCAAGAGCACGTTCCAGGCCAAATCGTCTGGACCACCGACAGAATCAGCGGATTTGACGATGTCAAGCCAACGCGGGTAGGTCGATAAATCGTCGACAACCGCATGTACATCACGTGGTGGGCAATCAATCAACACCGAGGAAACTACGTCCATTGGGCCAGTATGCCCGGTCTAGGGCGCAGCGGTGGTGACCGTGGGCTTTGTTGTCGAAGTCGCCGGCGCCTGACCTACAACCGTTGTGGTGGTGACCCCAGAAATGGCGTCCTTGATAGTCGGCGCCAGTTCACCGAGTTCGTACGGTGGCAAACCAGCGGCGACACGTTGGGCCACTTCGTCAGCTATACGCAAGATCGGATACGGGTTGATAGCTGCTCCGCCGGCGGGATGAATTTCGAAGTGGAGATGCGGGCCCTCGGCATTGCCGGTGGCACCACAGTAACCCACGACCTCGGCACCTTTGACTGATTGGCCTTCATGAAGCCCAATGGCGTATTCGCTTAGGTGGGCGTAGTAGTAATACGTGCCAGACGCGCCGGCCAGCCAAATCGAGTTGCCGCCGAGTGGGTTGACCCAAACCTTCTCTACTGTCCCTGTCTCAGACGCCAACAACGCCGTGCCCAACAGACAATTGATGTCGGTGCCTTGATGCACATGAGCTGTCGCCGTCCCCACCATTCTAGGAGCACCAAACGTGTCAGTGAACGTGTGCTCACCAGCCACCGGGAATACGAAACCGTCGACAGCCACCTCGCCGCCAGCCTCGAGCGACAGCACGGTCTGGCGTAGCGTGCCAATGAAAACGTCGTGTTGTGCGAGCCGCATATTGAGCATTTGCAACTGTCGGCCGATATGACGACTGGTATCAAACATGGCCAGTTGCGTGGTTTCTACCTGCTGTAATGCGTCCTGGTACGTCGTGAGAGCCCGATGATCGCCGTCCAGGATGGCGCTAAACATCGTGCGTCGATTTTGGGCTTGCAGGGGGTTGGAGGCATCCAAGGTGGAGTTCAGCTCACTGGAATTCCCCCGCATAAACGACTGCACACTTCGATCGATGTACACCTGTTTGGCGTCATCGACATTGTGCTGCAACGCAGCGACCTGTTTGGCGGCATCCGAACGCTGGACGCCTAACGACCGAAAAGATGCTTCAAATCGCGTGAGCTCTTCGGCCGTCTTTTCCCGATCCGAGAGGGCCACGTCCAGGTTCACCTTCGCCTTTTTCAACAGGGCCACACTTACTTCTGGCTTCACGACGGCTACTTGCGGTAGCGCAGTCACCGCCGGCAGATTGGCGAGGGGTGGTGCCTCGGCAATGGCGTCGCCATCTTTATTGGGGTCACACGGATCAACAGGAATGGTGGTCGTGGGTGCCAACGGATCCAACGTCGTGCTCGGTCCTGTGTACTTCGTTGTGGTGGCGATTGTCGTGGTGGCGATTGTTGGTGTCGTTGACGTCGTGATCGTGGTGGGGGCGCTCGTCGTCGTTGTGGTGGTCGTTGTCAAGGTTGTCGGGGTTGAACTGGTTGACGACGTCGAGGCGCTCGGGGCGCTCGAACTCGTTGACGAACGGTCGACTGCGGGCGTTTGGGTCGTTGTTACTGCCACCGGGGGTGTCGGCGACACGCTGGTGGTCGAAGCCAGCAATGTGGACGTAGTGGACGTCGTGGACGTCGTGGACGTCGTAGCTGTCGGGGCGATACACGGGACGGTGGTGGTTGTCGTTTCCCCAATAGCCGTCGATGAGGTCGCCGAGCCCGACGGTTTCGTCGGCGTAGCTGTCGAATCCGCCCACCCCGCCGAGGCGGTAGTGACGAGCGCAGCGGCACCAAAAACGGAGAACCGCCAAAACTGGCGGGCCCGCTTCGTTTTCCTCACACCTGCACTATCGGACATCGGCCCCTCGAATTGAAAAACGTTTACCAAAATTTCGTTTTTGCAACCGTAGTAGCTCTTGACTCGACGACCCTTTTGAAAACCAAATAACTCACGCTGTGACTTAACAATGATCACTCTGGGTATATATCACTACTGTCCAAATTTTTGGTAAAGGATTCCGCCACGCTTCCGATAACAACTGTGATTCAATCCGCCAGTTGAGGAACCAAGTGCCCGAAAAATCCAAAAAGATAAGAATTGTCGCTACCCTCGTGCTGGCGTCTGGAGCGCTGGGAATCAACCTGCACTCCTCTCACGCCGACGGAAACACTGCTCTACCTGGGCTTGCGATCGTCAAATTGTCTGATGGCACCGCTCCCTTCGACGCCGCCGCCGGCATCGGCGCCGACACAAATGCCACTAATGGCATTGTGCGCGCTGGCGATGTGGCCGTCCTGCGTTTCGACAACTCTCTCAACGACTCGACCACCGCTACGGCGACCACCTATCAGCACCTCACCATCACCACCTCGAGCCTTCCGCTGGGATTCCGATTCAGTGGTTTGCCCGTCGAATGCACCGCATCAGGCTCGTCGCTTGCGGGTGACGGCGTCGTCGTGGCATCGTCGATGACGTGTGATATGGGGGCCAAAGACACCGGTAGCGCATGGTCGGTGACGGCCTCGGTCGCCGCGCTCCCAACGGTCGCCGAGGGCACTGTCGCCACTGTGAACGCGACGTTGACAGCGCAGGGCGTCACCACGACCGCTCCTGCCTCAGCCCCCGCCATCACGGCCACGTCAGCAACCAAGATTGATCTACAACTGGGCGCTCCCCGCCCCGTCGGCGCAAAGCTGGTTAATGGCCAAGCCGGCTACGTGTACGTGTATTCACTCGGCCTCAAACTCAAGCCCGGCTCCGAAGCTCCCGCCCTGCCGGTCGTGCTGTCGAACGACATCAGCGGCATCAGCCCCAACGCCCGACTGGTGGGCTGTGGCGTCAACGGTGCCATGATCACCGGCCTGGATTGGGCCTACGGCTTCGGTATGCCGTTGGGCAAGCCTGGGGGCCTCTACGGACGATTCAAAGGTAACCTCACCAACAGCGTCGAGGATTCTGGTTTGATCGCCTGTACGCCGCGCGCCACCACCCCCACCATCATCGACGTGTCACTCAGCGGAATTCACACCACGCCGAATTCTTTCCCCACCAAGACATCCGACAGTCTTGACGTGACGCCTGGCGACCATTGGATTGCCTCTGACTACATCGCGGTGTGGGTGCCCATCACCGATTTCAACAACACCAACGGTTTCCAACGTGTTGCCATCAACAAGCTGAATGAATTTGCGCCCACCGGTGCCACGAGCCACGGCGTCAACTTCGGCAACCCAACTGCTGAACCCGGCGCCGGTGTCACCAACCTCACCACGGCTGGTCAAGCCACGCTGACCGGCACCGAAAACTGGTACCAGTCCACCATCGAACGCCCCAACATAGGGTTCATCGAAACATACGATCTCAAGTTCCACGACTACTTCACCGGCGCCGGCATGACCGGCGCCATGTCCAGCGGCGTTACTTACGCCGAGCCGGTTGGATCCGACTACCGCACCGGCGACGGTGTTGTTGCGGCTGGGGTTCGCTATACCGCACTCAATGACGTCTTCTTGAAAGGTGTCGTTGATTTGCCGAAAGGCTTCATCAACTGCATGACGCTTGACAACCGCTACACCACGGTCACTTCACTGCCGGGCATTGCCAACCAGGGTGCCTACGTGTGGGGGCGTCAGTCTGCTGCACAACAAGCCGCGGCAGGCTGGGTTGTGGAGTACGGCGTGGGCGGCGTGGGCGGCTCCGGCACCACGTGGGCGACGGCTAAAGATCGCCAACTCGGTACCTGCGCCAACAACCAATCCACCAACGGGGTGTGGTACGCATCGCTCGACACCGTGCCAGGCGGCGCCAAAAACGTCACCAAAGTGCGTGCCCGTACCACCAACGTGTACTCGGCAGCCGATCAGCTCGCCGAAATCGAAGCAACCCACTTGGGCGGCGTCTACAGCCGGCTAGTGGTCGAGTTGGTGGCCAACGACATCACGCCGGCTGGCGAACACGCGGCCAACTACCAAAAGGCATTTGACCCTTCTGGCACTTGGCTCAACGGCTGGTACCAAAGCGACTATGACGAGCAAACAGCTACCGGCGGCTTGGGCGATCGAGTGACCGCTGTGGGCACCCGAGTGCGGGTCACCGCCGCCACCAGCGCCACGGTGATCGCACCGAACACGACGCAAACCATCACCCTTGCCCCGACCTCCGATGCACTCGGCGTGAGCCCCGCCGGCAAGTCGCTCAACGTCACGATTACCCAGACGCTTGCTGCTTCCCTGGCCTACCAAGCAGGTTCCACGGTGTGTGGCGCTGCGCAGGCCCAACCAACAGCTTGCGAACCGACCGTTACGAACAACGGCTCCACCTTGACCTGGTCCTTCGGCGACATCGTGGCCGGCTCCACACTTTCGACGCTGGCCTTCAAAGTTTCCACCAACACGACAGCAGTTGACGGGTCGAGTGCAGCCCTCACCACGGTCGTCTCGGCCACCAACGACAACTCGGCGTCAGAGTGGCGCACAGCAAATGTCGGCCTCACTATCAGCAACCCGGGAGCGCTCAGCATTTCAACGACCGCGGTCACGCCCCTTGCCGACGTCGGCACGCCGGTCACGTTCAACCTGAGGGTGCAAAATGTGGCCGCAGCCCCAGTTGGCCAGACCGACTTCATCGATTGGCTGCCGTACAACGGCGATACTCGGGCCCCAGCCACGAGCAATCACGGCACCACGACACTGCAGTCAATCGCTCAAACGTCAGGCGGCATCTACAACGTGCTGTACACGGCGACCGACCCGGCTACGTTGCGGCTTCCAGCTGACCTCGACCCGGCCACGGTGAACCCCGCCATTGTGTGGTGCACGAAGGCCAAATTCGGTACATCCGGGTGCCCGGCAACGATCGACAAAGTCACCGGACTTCGTTTGCAATCTTCCGCCCCGGTTGCCGCTCAAGAGCTCGACTCATTCGACGTCACCATGACGCAACAAGTCGGCACAGTCGATGTCAACAACGACCACCTCACCAACCGCTTCCGTGGCCGGGCCAAGGGCCTCGTAGCCGTCGTTGAATCCAACAACGCCACCACGTCAATAGCGGCCGCCCAAATCGGTTCGACCGTGTGGAATGACACAAATCAAAACGGTGTGCGTGAAACCGGCGAGCCTGGCGTCTCGGGCACCACCGTGCAACTGCTGTCGGATACCGGTGCGGTTGTGGGCACCACATCGACCGACGCCACCGGCAAGTACACGCTCAAGAATCTCAAGCACGGTTCGTACAGATTAAAATTTGTGGCCCCTGCCGGTCGCAACTTTACCTTCGCCCCCGATCACCGTGGCGTGGCGTCAACGGACTCCGACGTCGACCCCGTCACCGGCGTGACACCCGCCGTGCCTGTGCCATCAGGTTCGGTGCAGCCAGCGATCGACGCCGGATTCATTGACTACGGCCCACGAGTCAGCTTGTTGTATTCCATCAACGACAACGACGCCAACACGTCGCCGGGTGTGGCAGTCAAAAAGGACTCCAAGATGAGCCTCACATTTGACGTGACCAACACCGGAAACGCCACGCTGGTCAACCCGCGACTGTCCACCAACCGAGTTGGTGGGCTCGCCGTGTCCTGCCCGAAGAAGTCACTGGCTCCAACCGAAACAATGCGTTGCACGGCCACCAAGGCTGCGCCGGAAGACAAGGAAGTCTTTAGCGATCTAGCCACGATCGTCATGTCACCCCAAGGAACCACGACCGGCGTAGCGGCTTCCGACATTCGGGCAACCGACGTCGCCTATGCCCATCGCTTCGGCGATGGCAAAGACGAAAAGGACGACAAGGCCGATGAAACGAAGTCGACCGGAACCGAGTCCAAAGACGACAAGGACGCCAAGGCAAAAGAGGCTGAGGATGCCAAGGCCAAGGAAGCCGAAAAGGAATCAGAGAGCTCCTTCTCGTCTGAGTCAGAACGCTGGTACTAGCCCCACCGCTGCGTGCCGTACGATCGGTCCAAACACGGTCCGATCAAGGTGAGGTGCGCATGTCCGTCCAGGAAAACAAACGACTCCGGGTGATCCAATGGGCCACTGGCAACATTGGCACCCGGTCACTTCGCTCCATCATCGAGCACCCGCATATGGACGTTGTCGGCGTGTGGGTAAGCAACCCCAACAAGGTCGGTCGTGATGCTGGCGAGTTGTGCGAGTTGCCACCCGTTGGGGTGCGAGCCACAAACAACATCAACGACATCGTGGCCCTGCGCGCCGATTGCGTGATGTATATGCCGAACCAGACCAACATCGACGAGATCTGTGCGCTTCTGACATCGGGGGCCAATGTCGTAACGACTCGTGGAGATTTTCATCGCCCAGCCGGCATGGACCCTGCAGCTCGGGCGCGCGTCGAGGCCGCTTGCGCCCAAGGCGGCACGACAATCCACAGCACGGGCAGCAGCCCCGGGTTTATCACCGAAGCCGTGCCGCTGGTGCTGACGTCGTTGCAACGGCGGTTGGACTGCCTCACCATCGACGAATTCGCCGACCTTTCTCAGCGCAACTCGCCTGACTTGCTCTTCAACATCATGGGGTTTGGGCAATCGCCCGACAGCATCGACCCTCGCCGATTCTCTCACGGCAAAGACAGCTTCGGCCCGTCGCTCAGTTTGGTCGCCGATGCACTCGGCCTCCCACTAGACAGCATCGAGGCAGCGGGGGAAATGGCTGTTGCGACTCGTGATATCGACATGGCGGCGGGCACCATTAAGGCCGGCACGATGGCCGGTCAACGCATGATTGCCAAGGGCATTCGCAACGGGCGCACGCTGATTCAGTTCCGCGCTAACTGGTATTGCACCCTTGAGCTCGATCCGTCGTGGACGCTGCAATCAACGGGTTGGCGGGTCAACGTGGAAGGCGACACACCGCTGGACGTGTCGATCAATTTTCCGATTGGGCTCGACCGAATGGCTGAGGTGGCGCCTGGCTTTACGGCCCATCGAGCGATCAACTCCGTGTCGGTAGTGTGCGCCGCGGCGCCAGGAATTGCCACCACGGTCGACCTCCCGAATGTCGTGGCCGCGCTGGGTTAGACCAGAACGTCTGTGTGGTGTTGGCAGCTAGCCAACGCCGGGCCACGACTGCGACGGCTCGATCCACGTCCACTTGGCCGCCGCGTCTTCGGTGATCGAGTACGACCACGAATGTCGGCCCGATTCCACGTCGATGGGTTCGCCGCTAAGGCCGGGCAGGATCACGGTGGCCGTGGTGTTGGGGGCCACCTGAATTTCGACGTCGATGTCGAGCCCATGGCGAGACCATTGACACGACACCAGCCCGTAGGGTGCAACCAACTCACAGTGTGCTGATGTGATTCCGCCGCCGGGAATCGGCGCAAAAACTACACTGCGATAGCCAGGGCTAGCGGGCGCGATACCGCCAATCTTGTGGTGTATCCAATCAGCCACGCTGCCCAGAGCGTAGTGATTGAACGACGTCATGGAGCCTGAGTTGATTGAGCCATCCGGCAGCATGGAATCCCAACGTTCCCAAATCGTGGTGGCGCCCATGGTCACTGGATACAACCACGATGGGCACTCCGTTTCGGTCAAGAGTCGAAACGCCAGCCGGTCTTTGCCCATGGCCGACAACGCCGGCAACACCAACGGCGTGCACAAGAAACCGGTCGAAATCTTGTAGTTCGCCACCTTTGCCGCGGTCGCTAAACGTTGACCACCGTGAACGCGTTGGTCGTCATTTTCAAACAGATCAACATGATCGCCAACGAGTACGCCGTGGCGGCATCGGAGGTCAAGCGGCCATTCGGAGTCATGTACTCGTTTCGAAAAGCGGTGCGAACCCGTTGCGCGATATGCGCGTAGTCAGCGGCGAATTCGTCAAGGCCGAGCACCCCCGCCGTGTCGCTCACGATCTGGGCCGACTTGGCGAAATATGCGGTAGCCACCAGCGTTGGGTCGGTCTTGGCTTTCCATGCTTGCTCGGGGGGCGCGTCGGGGTCAAGCCAGTCGCCGAATTGGAAATTGTTGTTCCAAATCAGCGATGGCGACGTGCGCTGCACCAAGAAATCGACCCACCGTTTCATGCTGTCGAATTGACGAGCCAGCCGGTCGACGTCGCCGAAACGCTCATAGAGTGTCCACGGAATGGTGGCCGCGCAATCGCTCCACCCCGTTGCATACGGAATTTGCTGGGGCCCGTCGAGCGGTTCGTTGGGAATGACAATCGGCACCTTGCCGTCGGCGGATTGCACGGCGATCAGGTCTTCGAGCCAGTCGGCGAAAAAGCCATCCACGTTGTAAAGAAACGATGCTGATGGAGCGAACACTTGAGCATCACCCGTCCAACCCAGACGCTCGTCGCGTTGTGGGCAATCGGTGGGGACGTCCACGAAATTGCCCCGCATGGCCCACACCACATTTTGATGAAACTTATTCAACAAATCATGTGAGCACGAGAAGGTGCCGGTGCGTTCCATATCGGAATTGATCACGATCGCAACAAACGACGACGGATCGACGGTGCCGGGCCAGCCGTCAGTTCTTGAGTGCGACGCACCGGTGGGGCCAACGGGGCTACCAACGCACCCACGTTTGGGGCGAAATTCTCGGCGGCGTCCCACACCATCGCATCGAATTCAGCACTCGACCAACCGTCGATCGTGGCGCGCCCGTCGTAGGTTTCGCCGTTGTAAATGTCTGACGACACGATAGGCCCGAACGATGTTTGCCACGTCGTGTCGGTCACGATGGTGTGCCGTGACCCGTCGGTGTACGTGATTTCCAATTGGGCCAACAGTCCGAGCTGGTCGCCATAAATGGCCCGTTTGCCATCCCAACCCAGATAGCCCCGAAACCATCCATCGCCCAGAATCGCGCCAATCGCGTTGACTCGGCCGGCCACCAACGCAGTGACGTCGTTCGTCACAAAGTGCAAGCGGTTCGGATACGACGTCCAACCCGGCGACAGCACATGGTTGCCTACCGGTTGTCCATGATCTCAACCTGGTGCACGCCCGCAGAAGTGACATAGAGGCGAGCACGTTCCACGGGGGAGGCGAGGTCACAACTGCGCCGGAAATATGACGGGCGAGCGCCCCCTGCGTCGCCCTCTCGAGTGATCCACGACGCCAACCACTCAGTGGGCTCAAACAGACCACCTTCGATCCCGATTGCCTCGCTCCACAGCTACACAACGCCGTCACGGCCCGTTACCCGCACACGTATGCGGCACGTTTGTCGAGACATCAGCGGTGCCCCGGCCGGTCGACAAACACCGACTCGCCGCGGCCAACTTACCCACACGAAGAGCCGTCAATCTCAATTTCATACCCGGCTTGATGCCACCCCGGCGTGTCGGTGACAGTCACCCACGACAACCGCGGCTGACTGTTGCCAATACCGAGCGAATCACGAACGGCGTACTCGGCGCGAAGCCTCTCGACTCGAAATGCAGAAGCAGCGCTGAGGGTGGCGTTTGTGTCCATATGTCGCGGAACTTTAGCGGGGCTCTCCCGGTAGGCCCAGGCCACTCTCGGCGATTGTGTTGCGCTGAATTTCGTCGGTGCCGCCACCAATGCGCAGGCCGGGCGCGAACACAAATCGCTCCAGCCACGGTGCCGCGGTGGCATCGGTGCTCACCATTCACCGTTGAGCAGTTTGGCCACAGCAGGGCCGCCAAACGACGTGAAGTCCGGGCCACGTCGCAGCGAATGCCCGCCATCGACGCCGATCTCTTGCCCGGTGATCCATCGGCTTTCGTCCGACAACAAGAACTTCACCAGCTGCGCAACGTCTTCTGGCTCACCGACGCCATTCATTGGTGTGTTGTCGATGTAGCTGCGATACACGTCTGAGTTTCTGGGCAGGTTCCCCATGATTTCAGTGGTCGTAAAACCTGGCCGCACCGAATTGAAACGCACGCCAAACGAGCCGTACTCGTCGGCGGCGTTACGCATGATGGCCTCAACGGCCGCCTTGGCCACCGGGTAGGCACCGAACCACAAATGAGTGAGCGGCCCCGCCACCGATGACATGCCCACAAACGAGCCGCGCACCTTGGCCAACTCGGCCACCGAGTGCTTGACGCACAGCATGGTGCTGAGCACGTTGAGTTGCATCACTCGCACAAACTCTGTGGCGTCTTGCGTGTGATATGGCCCAATCGCTCCCCCGCCTCCAGCGTTGGCCACGAAACCGTGGATACCGCCATACGCTTCGACAGCTAAGGCCACCATTCGCTCCACGTCGGCTTCAACAGTCACGTCGCCGGCGACGTAAATGACGTAGCCACCGGTGGCGCGAATGGTGCCCGCCACGGCTTCCAACGTGGATTCGGTACGGCCGCAAATGGTCACGAACGCCCCTTGAGCGGCAAGTAGGGTGGCGCATGCCGCGCCAATACCGGTGCCACCGCCGGTGACGATGATGCTCTTGTTGGCTATTGACATGTTTTCAAACATCCTTGATTGGTGCGGGGCTAGCGGGCGATGACGGGGAGTTTTTCCCAGCCGCGAACGGTAGATGTATGGGCCTGAACGGCATTATCCCAATCGACATCCCACGTGGGGAATCGGTTGAGTACTTCGTCCAGAGCAACGCGCCCTTCGAGACGGGCGAGCGCCGCTCCCAAGCAAAAGTGAATGCCGTACCCGAAGCTCACGTGTGCGCCGTCATTGCGACGAATGTTGAACTCTTCGCCGTTCGCGAATCGTCGCTCATCACGATTCGCAGAACCGTTGAGCAACACGACGACGTTGTCTTTGGCGATGGTGGTGCCATAATGCTCGACGTCTCGGCTCAGCGTGCGGGCCTGAATGGGCGACGGTGCTTCGTAGCGCAAAATCTCTTCAATGGCGCCGGGAAGCAGCGAACGGTCCTCCACGATCGCCCGGCGTTGATCGGGATGCTCAGCTAAAAGTTTGCCGGTCCACCCGATCAATCGGGTGGTCGTTTCGTTGCCCGCACCGGCCAGGAGCGAGATGTAGAGCAAAATTTCTCCGCGATCGAGCCGACGGGTCACGCCCTTGTCGTCTTCGAATTCGGCCATCAACATTTCGGTCATGAGGTCGTCTGACGGATTCTTTTCCCGCCAATCGATGTAGTCATTGAATGCCGAGCCGCCAAGAAAATCGTCCGATGACACAGCGGGCGGCGCCTCGCCTTCTTCAAGGCGCATGCCGGCATCGAGTCGATCACGAATTTCTTCTTGATCTTGTTCTGGTATGCCCAAGAGCATGCCAATGGTGCGCATGGGCATGACTGAGCCGAGATCGGCAATAAAGTCAAACCGGCCTTCGCTCACCAGCGGATCGAGCGTGCGAGCACAGTATTCCCGCACCTTCGGCTCGATCGCCAACATCTTCTTGGGCGTGAATACGCGAGACAGCAACCCGCGGTGAACATCGTGAATGGGCGGATCTTCAAACAGAATGATGCCAGGCGGCAGAGTGATGTTGGCCCGAATCATTTCGAGCGTGGAACCGCGACCTGAGCGGTAGGTGTCCCAATCGATGAGTGCCTGTTCAACGTCGGCGAATCTCGTCAGAGCATGAAAGTCGTATTTTTCGTTGTACCACAGGGGCGATTCGTCGCGCATACGACGCCAGATTGGGTACGGATCGGCGTCGATGTCAAAGTCATACGGGTCGTAGTAAATCTCTTGGCTCGTCATTGCCATCCATTCCCATCGTGATTTCCCCAGCCACCAACGCGGCCTCGACGATTCTATAAGCGGTTCCACAACCTGGCATGCATTATTGAAGTCGACGTCAACATTACATATGATAAAGCGTACAAGGCCCTGGCGAGCACGCCTACTTTGGCGGAAATCGCAATGCCGCGCCGATTCCGCCCGCTCCGCCAGTGACAATTGCCGACGCCCCCGCTGAGATCACGCCGCGCTACTTTTCGTATTTGACATAGTCAGACTCTCGCGACCAACGCCGTAGTAATATTGACGTCAATGTCACCAGAACCGACCCCATGACGACTCTGCCGATCTCATTCGCGCCCGTTCTCACGATGGCAACCTCACCCGGGTACGTCGACCGGCTCAACGCCACTCCCCTTGGACCCAGACGCCCATCATCGATGATGACGCTTTGCTTTTGTTGATTTTTACCTCGGACAGGCTCGTTTTCGTGACGGATGGTATTGGTCGGTAGCCACCTCGAGCGACTCCTCCCCTACGCCATTCACTCACGCAGCAAACCACCAACTCACGAAGCGAAAGCAGCACTCATGCCAAAAGCACAACCGAAACCGACGACAGTGCTGAAAACGCGATCGGTACCGAAAACAAAGCCTCAGGCAACGGCCGAGGCAAATGGCGGAGTGCCCCGTTCTAACAAAGGGGCCAAGACCAGAATCCGGCTACTCGAATCAGCGAAGTCCGTATTCGAAGACGCTGGATTCTTGGAGGCTCGCATCACTGACATTGCGGATCGCGCCGGGCTGTCCCACGGCTCGTTCTACCACTACTTCGATTCCAAAGAGCAGATATTCCGAGAGGTCGCCGATGCCCAAGAAAAACTCCTTACCGAAGCTGCACTGCGAGACTCAGACCCTGACACAGCCGAACCGCTTACCGAGTACGAACGCATCGCACGAGCCAATAGAACGTACTTCGAGCGGTACCGGGCCAATAGCAAAATCATGGGTGTCATCGAGGAAGTTTCACGTTATGACGACTATGTCAACGAGACGCGCATGCGACGCCAGAAGCATTTCGCCGATCGAGCCAACAAATCCATCAAACGGCTGCAAAAGGCTGGGGTCGCCGACCCCAACATCGACTCGCAGATCGCTGCTGTGG